>JAFDJF010000044.1 GCA_019307645.1 Deltaproteobacteria bacterium | reverse complement strand
GGTTGGACCGGTGATCGGGGAGTTTATATCCAAATAGGGACCAACTTACCGATAAATGAGGGGCGTGTCGGGCCGAGTGTGTCTCTTTTTAGAAACCCGCATATTTGTGAGTCGTTCCAAAATGACGGCAGCTTGATACGCAATTTGTCTTTAGGGGCCTATAAAACACGTCTTCCGCTCCAGGTTTCTCGTCTCTGCCTTTACGTTGCTTGAAATTCAGGCTTGGGAGGTATAATGGCGGCCGTCATTTGTGATGCGGGTTTCTAAAAAGAGACACCCACGGCCCGACACGCTCCGGATTTATTGAAAAGATACGTTAGGGACTGGTCATGTACGGATATGCCGGTAAAATTCTCAGTATTGATTTATCCTCGGAAAGCGCTGTTGAGTTGCATACTCAAGACTATGCGGACAGGTTCCTGGGAGGACGGGGAATCGCAGCCAAGCTTTTCTGGGATGGCGTCCCTCCGGAAACAAACGCGTTTGCCCCCGCCAATGCACTTATATTTGCAACTGGACCGCTCGCCGGTATTCCTGTAATTGGCGGGTCCCGGTGGGTTATTTGTGGAAAATCCCCTGTCACCACGCCCCATCATTTTTCACAGTGCAATCTGGGAGGAAACTGGGGACTGAAGCTCAAATCCGAAGGCTATGATGCTATCATGGTGCAGGGCAGAGCTGAAAGGCCGTCTTACCTTTTCCTTCACGATGGCACATGGGAATTGAAGGACGGTTCCGGTATCTGGGGTAAAGGTGCCATAGAGACAAGGGCGATAATCAAGGGGGAATTGGGGAACAAAATCGGTGTCGCTGCAATCGGACCGGCCGGTGAAAACATGGCGATAATGGCGACTGTTCTGGCCGATGATGACGCCTCCGGCTCAGGAGGTTTCGGGGCGGTCATGGGTTCAAAAAATTTAAAGGCCGTTGTGGTGAAACGGGGTGGGACAAAGACGCAAGGCGCAGACCCTGACCGTTTGAATGAGCTGACCACGTACTTCCGCAGCTTTGGTAAAGAACCGGTATCAGCGGCCGGCGGCATGCATCTCCGAATAACAGGGCCGGGTACAGAAAGAGCGCCCTGCGAGGGGTGTCTGGGTTCCTGTCTCAGAAGAACCTATGAATCAAAGGAAGGCCAAAAAGGCAAGTTCATGTGCCAATCTGCCATTGTATACCAGCCCTATGCCGAAGCGTATTATGGGCAGGCGAATGAAGTGCCCTTTCATGCTACGAAATTATGCGATGATTACGGACTGGATACCATGGCTCTGGCTGTGATCATGTTCTGGATCAGCAGGTGCGTTCAGTCCGGCATCTTAAGTGATGAGACCACTGGTATGCCTGTATCAAAGATCGGCAGCCTGGAATTCATAGAAACCCTTGTAAAAAAGATTTCACTCCGGGATGGCTTTGGTGATGTTTTGTCCCAGGGTGTGGTCAAGGCGGCACGCTCAGTCGGCCCGGAAGCCCTGGCGCAACTGGTTCCTATTGTTTCCAAAGCTGGGCAGCCCAACAACTACGACGCCAGGATGTATATAAACACGGCACTGCTTCACGCCACCGAACCAAAACCTTTCAATTCTCAGCTTCAGGAGATAACTCGGATTATATTCAAGTGGCTGGAGTGGCGCAGGAAAGAAGCACGCAGCTATTTTTCAAACGAGGTCGCACGCCGCGTTGCCCGGATATTCTGGGGTAGCGAGACGGCTGCTGATTTTTCCACTGCCGACGGTAAGGCTTTGGCGGCAAAAATGATACAGGACCGCCAGTATGCGAAGGAATGCCTTATCCTTTGCGGATTTATATGGCCCGTTATGGACTCGGAACATACGGAAGATAATATTGGGGATCCTGATCTGGAGGCCGAGATATTGTCTGCGGTTTTGGGCAAGAAAGTGACCCGGGAAGAACTCGACACCATCGGCGAAAGGGTTTTTAACCTCCAGAGGGCCATTTATGCCAGAGACGGGCATCGTGGGACAGAAGATGATGAACTCCCCGATAGCTGGTATAACATCCCCATCGAATGGGACATGCCGAACCCTGAAATGCTGGTGCCTGCAATAGGAGATGAGGCCGTGTCAGTTAAGAATGCCGTGGTAGACAAGGAAAAGTTCGAAAAAATGAAACGGGAATACTATCAGTTGAGGCAATGGGATGCTGCCACAGGTCTTCAAACCCGGGTTTGTCTTGAGGCCCTGGGCCTTGCCGACATCGCTGAAGACCTTGAGCACAAAGGCCTGGTTCATTGAGAAGATACCGCAAAACCCCTTTATCATTTTGTTCGTCCATGTGGGCCGGAGTAAAAAGTACCCCCTTCTTGTTATTGACTCATAATGCCGGGTGAAGGCTAAAGACGTTTAATGCGGGACATTGACCCTTCTTTTTCCATCACCGGCGATAACACTTCTGAAGGCAGCTGACCGATGTTACTCCTTCTGGTTCCGTTGCTCCTGATACTGCCGGCTGTCAGGTAAACTACCACAACACACACGCTGTAACTTATCTTCTCTTGATGTGTGGGGACAATATGGGGGAGGCTTTGACAATCAGATCAAAATTTCATATAAACAATAATTGTGGGGGAAACAATACTTCCCCCACCGAACAGGGAAATACACCATGCCAAGAGTTGACAGGATAAATACATCTTATCGGGGAGTTTACTACATATCTGGAGACGCCCCGGCCATCGGTAAAAAAGAACGTATTTATTACATCAGGTATAGAAAAAATGGCAGGCTTTTCGAGGAACTGGTCGGCCGTCAATTTCAAGATGCAATGACTCCCGTCAAAGCGGCCAGGATTCGGTCTGAAATTATTCAGGGTTCTCAACCATCCAGGAAAGAACTCAGAGAGCGAAAAAAAGCTGAAAAATATGCCCATGACAGGCTCAAAAGCCAAATGCTGGAACAAGAGCTGGAAAGCCGTAAACTTATTGAAGAAAAATGGCTCCAGTTTATGGCCTCGGCAACTGAAGCCTTTTCCCTTTTCGACTCGAAACTTAATCTTGTTGAAACAAATGATGCGACCCTGAAACTTTTACCCCCTGGCACCCGAAAATCTGATTTAATAGGGAAAAGCCTCCTGGAATTGGCGCCTCATATGACTGAGGGTGACATATACAAGAATTACAGGGATGTCATTAAAACCGGAAAGCCATACTATGTGGACGACTTGCCTCTTCCTCCTGACTTCGGTGAAGATGTCCATTTGAACCTCAGGGCCTTCAAAGTGGGTGATGGCCTGGGGATTATTATGAGAGACATTACAAAACGCATAAAAGCGGAAAAGGAACTAAGAAAAAGTGAGGCAGAGTTAAAGGACAAAACCATTGATCTGGGGGAATTCAATACTGCATTAAAGGTTTTATTGAAAAGAAGAGAGGAAGATAAGTCCGAGCTTGAAAAAAAGGTTTTGTTCAGTGTGGAAGAATTGACCATGCCCTATATCAAAGAAATGAAAAACACCAGATTAAGCTCCCGACAGAAGACCCTCATGGATATTATGGAATCAAATTTGAAAGAGATTATCTCCCCTTTCTCGGAACGTATTTCCGAAAAGATTTCGAAGCTCACTCCGATGGAAATCCAGGTGGCCAACCTTGTAAAGCAGGGGCAAGCCACAAAAGAAATTGCTGGTTTGTTATATTTATCCACAAAGACGATCGATTGTCACAGGGAAAACATCAGGAAAAAGATCGGGATAAAAAACACAAAAATAAACCTCAGAACTTACCTCCTGTCGAGCCCTTAATACCTATTTTCTATCGGAATAAATTAAGAACTAATTCAGGATTGAATTTTAGTTATTCACTGCACTATAATAATGTAAAAAGCAACCGCAGTGCATGTGCCACTTTCCGGCTGAAACCGTCCCGGAAGGACATGGCTGCCCTTAACCACAGTCGGATGAAAGGAGAAAGCGAAAGATGAATGCCCTGGAAGAACTGAAAACACTGTCTGGCAGCCTTGTTAATCCAGCCCTTGAAGACTGGAAGGCGGAAGGTAAGAAGGTGGTTGGTTTCTTTTGCTCATATGTGCCCGAGGAGATCCTTTATGCTGCTGATATCCTTCCTGTCCGCATGAGAGCGCCCGGGTGTAGCGATACCACGTCTGCTGATGTCTACTTTAGCCAGCTGAACTGCAGTTTCATGCGTGCGTGCCTGGAGTTTGCGCTGGAAGGCAAGTATGACTTTCTGGACGGATTCGTCTTCACCAACAGTTGCGATCATGTTCGGCGTGTGTATGATACCCTGAAGGAACTCAGTTCCGATAAATTTCCTTTTATAGAGTTTATCAGCGTTCCTCACAAGGTCAGTGAGCAGTCGACTGCTTTTTACAGGGATCAGCTAATTGAGTTTCAAAAAAAAGTAGAGAGGCTTTCCGGAGTTGAGGTGGGGGAGGATAAACTTAAGGGTGCCATTGAGGCATATAATGAGACAAGAAGTCTTTTGAGGCAGGTATATGCGCTTCGGCAGGCATCGAGTCCGCCTCTCACCGGGGCACAAACCCTCCGTGTCATTCTGGGTGGGCATGCGCTTCCAAAAGACCAGTACAATCGGCTCCTTGAAAGGCTTTTGGAAGAGATGAGTGAAACGGAAGGAATATCCGACTACAAGGCCAGGTTAATGATTACAGGGTCCGGGGGATGTGATGATCCGGCATATCTTCAAATCATTGAAGATTTGGGTGGACTGATTGTAACCGACAGCCTTTGTTTTGGAAGCAGATACTTCTGGGAACCTGTGAAGCTGAACAGAGACCTCATGCTTTCCCTTGCCGTCTCATACCTCAATCGCCCTTCTTGTGCGGGCATGTGCGACAAGGTCGTTGAACGGAGTGATTTTGTCAAGGAGATGGCTAAGGAGTTCAAGGTCGACGGGGTGATCTTCGAGAGGATGCGATACTGTGATCTCTGGGGAGGGCAAATACTGCATTTGCGCAAAGAGTTGAAAGAGGCCAATATCCCTTTACTGGAACTTGAGAGGGAGTATATTCTGGGAGCTACCGGACAACTCAAAACAAGGGCTCAGGCGTTCCTGGAAAGGATAGGGAGGTGATGGCAATGGAAGAAAAAAACATCCTGTTTAAGTCAATTGTGGACGGATCGGATTGGGCGATGGATGAGATGGCCAGGCAGGCCTCTTCGGAGAAAGGAGATGGATGGCCTCCAACGATAATACAGGGCCTTTTCACGGAGTATTGGCGGAAAGTATACAACGCGTGTCAAAATGGAGAGCCCGTAGCCTGGATCAATTTCGGGATTCCTACTGAGTTGTTTTATGCCATGGACATCGTACCGGTTCCGGCGGACCACATCTCTGCAAGTGCCTCCTCGTTTGGGCTTGCTCACAAATATAACGACCTTGCTGCGGAGAAAGTGCCGGAGTATCTGTGTTCAAACAATACGATTCTACTTGGCGCAATGCTGGCCGGGGATGTATCGCCGCCTGCTGTCATGATTCATCCGGCAAATCCCTGCGATTCAAATCTCGGTACCTATCCGGTTTTTTCCGAGTACTTCAAATTTCCTTATTTTTTGATTGATATGCCCTACATCACCACGGAGAAAAGTATCCCCTATGTGGCGAATGAATACAAGAAACTGATCGGTTTGCTGGAAGAAAAAACCGGTCGCAAACTGGACTTGGACAAGCTCAGGCAGGTTATGGAGTATTCAAATACCGTCCACAAAAATGTTTTAAAGCTCAACGAATTGAGAGAAGCGGTTCCTTCTCCATATTCAAGCCAGGAAGTCATGCTGGAATGTGGCTTACTCCTGAACCAGGTTGGTACCCCACAGCTGGCAGAGTATTTTCAGAAAAGATATGAATTTGTAAAAGCCAAAGTGGAAAAGGGAGAAGGCTATATGACGCGGGACCAGGAAAAATTACGGGTGGTTTGGATTTATGGCGCACCGGTATTCGACTATGGCATATATGACTGGTGTGAGGAAGAATATGGCGCCGTGCTGGTGTCTCAATTGAACAATAACTTCATTAATGAGCCTGTTGAGGATATTTCAGATATTGACTCCATACTGAATGGGTTGGCCCAAAAACTGGTATTGATGCCAATGACCAGAGAGTGTGGCGGCCCCTGGGAGAACTATTTAAATAATTCTCTTGACCTGTTAAGGCGATATAAGGCGGATGCCGGCGTCTTCGGGGGGAACGTCGCCTGTAAATCCAACTGGGCTGTGGCCAAACTGGTGAAGGACAAGATTCAGGAAGAGATGGGGATTCCAATTTGTAATTTGGAATTGGATCTTTTTGATGACAGAATTGCGTCCTCAGATACCATCAAAATGCAACTGGGACAGTATTTTGAAATGATTTTAAAGAGAAAACAGCAGGGATAATTCAATGATTGTGGCTGGATGCGATAAGGAAAAATTGGAAAAAAGTATGGATAAGATTAGCAATACGGAAAAGAAGGGTAAGCGGATAGCCATAACCGGAAAGGGCGGTAGCGGCAAGACCATGCTGACGGCCATCCTGACGGGGCTCCTTGCAAAAAACGATGATCTCTCGGTTCTTTCCATTGACGCGGATTCTTCCATAAACCTGCCCTATACACTGGGCATGGAGATGAAGCAGACGGTTGCTCAAATCCGGCAGATGATCATCGAAGACCCTGAAGGACGGGCTGAAATGAAAGAAAAATCCATGACAACCGTTATGACGGAGGCCCTTGAGCAGGGAAACGGATTTCAGTTTCTGGCCATGGGCCGTCCCGAAGGACCGGGGTGCTTCTGCTCCGTGAACGACCTTCTGAGGTACGGGATAGACAACCTCTCCAAACAGTTTGATATTACCCTGATTGATTGTGAGGCGGGTCCGGAGCAGGTGAACCGGCGGGTTGTGAATGGCGTGGACGACCTGATCATTGTAACGGATGCTTCCTTGAGAGGTGCTCGGGTTGCAGGGGCAATCATGGAAGTGATTCAAAGAGACGCAACTGTCAGGCCTGCCCGGGCAGGTTTGGTCATCAACCGATTCAACGGGGACGACGCCCTGATTGTAGAACATGCGACAAAGTGGGGGTTGGAGATCTTTGGCCGAATTCCTGACGACCGGAACATCACAGAATATGACGCGATTGGTAAGCCGCTGATCGATCTTCCGGAGAATTCACCCAGCGTGACGGCTGTCAAGGAGATATGTGGACGGATACTTACTCAGGTTTAAATGAAAGAGATCAGGCACTGGCCAGGAATGGGTATCACCGCAACAAAAAAATAGCAAGGAGGAGCTTATGCACCACGAATTGACTCAGAAGTTATGGGAAATTTTTCCGTCGGATGAAAAAGGAGATTTTTTCGGTATCTATATGTATTTAAAGCACCTGGATCATTTCCTCTATCACGGCATTCAAAACATGGGGATTCCGAATGTCAAAAGGCCTGACAGTGAGATCAGTGAGGATGTTGACGAGATGATCAGTTTCATACTCCAGCGTGTTGGGGAAGCCAGCCCAAGCCGAGATACCAGCATCTACCATGGAAAAGTAATGAAGCTGAAAGACGCTCTCCAATTTGTGACCCAGAACAAGGACATATCGCTGGAACCTCCTGAAACGGTTGTCCCGTACAAACAGGCGCGAAACGTTATCATACAGAACCCGACCTCTCTTGCCGTGGGGGAGTGCCCGTGCCGCGCTGCTGCCGAAAATCCGTGTCTGCCCCCGGGTGAGATGGACGTTTGCCTGTTTGTCGGTGATCCCGCATCCGCCTTTCTCGCTGAGTTCAATCCGAAGTTTCGCAAGATAAGCCAGGAAGAAGGGATAAAGATTCTTGAAGACGCGCACGAGAGGGGGTTCGTACACTGTGCATATTTCAAGAAAGACTTTGCCCGAAGGTTCGTGGCAATCTGCAATTGTTGCAGCTGCTGTTGTCTTGGAATGAAGACCTGGAATCTGTTCGGAGAAGCTGTTCCGATTCTGGCACCTTCCGGCTATATTTCCGAGATCAGCGAGGAGTGCGTGGGATGTGGCGATTGTGTGGACGCATGCGGGTTCGCGGCAATCAGTTTGGACGAGGACGCGGAGAACGCTGTTATCGATAATGGGAAGTGCATGGGCTGCGGCGTGTGTGAGGATAAGTGCCCAACAGGGGCCATCAGCCTGCGGCTGGAACCTTCGAAGGGTGAACCACTGGACTTGTCGGGGCTGATGCAACAGGGATAGCCGACCGGTTTGAGATGTTCGTGTCTGGAACTTGAAGATAAGGGTTCGCGCAAAAATAAATTCACATTTTTGGCGCGAGCCCTAAGGATGTGAATTCAGACGGGAGACAATTTTGCGGAATCGTCAAAAATAACAACGGAGGAATACATGATGACACTCTCATTACAGGAAATCTCTGATCGTCTGGAAATTCAGGATATGCTTTATGAGTATGCCAACATCATTGATAAACAGGAGTTCGATCGTCTGAGGGATATTTTTTCTGAAGATGCCCATATCGACTACAGTGCATTTGGCGGTGCCGTAGGTAATCGTGAAGAGATCATCAAGTTTTTGAACGAGGCCATGGTCGATGTGTTCTCCAACACACAACACCTCAATGCCAATATCCAAATCAAAGTAGAAGGTGATAATGCCACCGGCCGCGTGATGTGTTTCAATCCAATGGAAATGAATATGCCTGATAACGGCACCCATGTATTTATGCTCGGGTTATGGTATGTAGATAAATACGTGCGTACTGAGCAGGGCTGGCGAATCAAGGAGCGGATGGAAGAGAAAAGTTGGGCGTTTAATCTGCCTGAGTTTATGGAATTTTAGGTATTAGACGTAGTAAACCCTAACGTTGCATAAATCCTGTCGACAAAAACCGTTTCACTCGCGCTATAGTGCATGAACTGCGCGTGTAGTCATGCTTTTCTGAACCTCATGTAGTGTGAACTACACT
>JAFDJF010000492.1 GCA_019307645.1 Deltaproteobacteria bacterium | reverse complement strand
GAGAAACGCAACACTATTCTTTCCCATGTCGCTGGATTTATAAAATTATTAATGATACTTTAACTAACTACTGAAAACTTTAAAATAGGGAACTCCAATGGATGTAAAAAACAAAAATTTGCCCACCCATGCACGGGTGATTGTTATCGGCGGAGGTGTTATTGGCTGTTCAGTTGCATATCATTTAGCGGATATGGGCTGGAAGGATGTTGTCCTTTTAGAACGGGACCAACTTACTTCAGGAACAACCTGGCATGCGGCAGGTCTCATGGTCACATTTGGTTCAACTTCTGAAGTATCGACTGAAATGCGTAAATATACCCGGGATATGTACAGCCGATTAGAGGCTGAAACCGGATTCTCAACCGGATTTAAACCCATTGGTTTTATTGAAGCGGCTGCAGATAAAGACCGGTTGGAAGAGTACCGCCGCGTAGCCACGTTTAACCGGTATTGTGGTGTTGATGTACACGAAATATCCCCTAAAGAGATAAAAGAATTATTTCCCCTGGCTCGGACAGATGATCTCCTGGCCGGTTTTTATGTCAAAGAAGATGGAAGGGTGAATCCTGTTGATGGGACCATGGCCATCGCTAAAGGGGCCCGGATGAAGGGAGCTAAGATTTTTGAAGAGGTAACGGTAACCGGAGTGATTAAGAAAAATGGAACTGTTACAGGAGTGACAACTCTTCAAGGGGATATCACTGCAGAATATGTAGTCAATTGTGCCGGCATGTGGGCCAGACAGCTTGGTGATGCAGCAGGTGTGAATATTCCAAATCAGGCTGCTGAGCACTATTATGTTATTACTGAACAATTAAAGGACATGCCCCCCGATATGCCGATCCTTGAAGACCCCTCCCATCATGGATATTACCGGGATGAGATGGGAGGAATAATGGTGGGTTTGTTTGAGCCGGTTTGTGCACCCTGGAAAATTGATGGAATTCCCAATGATTTTACCTTTGGAGAAATTGATCCTGACTGGGACCGGATGCTCCCGTTTGTGGAAAAAGCCATGTCACGGGTGCCGATTACCCTGGATGTGGGCATCAAAAAGTTTTTCTGTGGCCCGGAAAGTTTTACTCCTGACCTTCAGGCCATTGTTGGTGAATCTCCTGAATTAAGGAATTATTTTGTCGCTGCCGGCCTGAATTCCATAGGTATTATAATCGGAGGCGGTCTTGGAAAAGTCATGGCTCACTGGATTATCAATGGACAGCCCGATGTAGACATTACCGGTTTTAACATTGACCGGCTCCACCCTTACCAAAACAATCCTGAATACAGGAGGCACCGGACAGTTGAATCACTCGGCATGGTCTACCAGTGCCATTACCCATTTAAGTCCATGCAGACAGCCAGGGGAGCCAAAAAACCGCCCTATTATGACCGGCTGGCAGCTAAGGGCGCATATTTTAGGGATGTCAGCGGATGGGAAGGAGCCGATTGGTATGCACCTCCGGGACATGAAGCAAAAGTTGTCAAACACGTCTGGGGCAGGGAGAACTGGTTTCCCTACTGGGAAGCCGAACATAAGGCTGCACGTGAAAACGTGATCGCTATGGATATGTCATTTATGTCGAAATTTTTGGTTCAGGGGCGGGATGCCGGAAAAGTACTCAATTATATTTCCGCAAACGAGGTCGATAGTAAAACGAATCAAATCACCTATACCCAGTGGCTGAATCACCAGGGAACACTGGAAGCTGATGTGACAGTGGCCAAACTGGAAAAAGAAAAATATATGGTCGTTGTGACGGATACCATGCACAGGCATGCTGAAACCTGGCTGAAACGTCATATTCCCAAAGATGCCCATGCGTTTTCTACAGACATGACTTCAGCATACGGCCAACTCAACATTCAAGGGCCCAATTCAAGGAAATTGATGCAGGCTGTAACGACTGCCGATATGTCCAACGAGGCATTTCCTTATAGACATGCTCAGGAAATTGATATCGGTTATGCCCGGGTCCTGTGTATAAGAATTACCTATCTGGGAGAACTGGGTTATGAACTCTATATTCCGGCTGAGCAGGCAAACCATGTTTACGACCTCATTGTTGAGGCCGGCGAGAAGTTCGACCTGCGCCATGCGGGCTTAAAAGCGCTTGGAAGTCTGAGAATGGAAAAGGGATACCGTGATTACGGCCATGACATGGACAATACGGATAATGCTTACGAAGCTGGACTGGGTTTTGCAGTTAACCTGAAAAAAGAGGGCGATTTTATTGGAAAAAAAGCATGTATCAGAATCAAGGAGGAATGGAATAGGACGCGGCGTCTGGCCCAGGTCCTTATAAAGGATCCGGAACCGTTCCTGTTTCATGCTGAAGTGGTACGCCGAAACGGAAAACCGGTTGGCTATGTCAGATCCGGATCGTACGGTTTTACACTGGGCGGAGCAGTCGGACTGTTTATGATTGAAGCGGATGAACCCATCAAAAAGGATTACATGGCCGACAGCAAATGGGATGTGGAAATTGCCGGGAAGATCTATCCCGCAGAAGTTTCCCTCAGACCTTTTTACGATCCTAAAATGGAAAGAATCAAGGCCTAACAGGGAACAGCAGGGATATTATTTTTGCTGCGAATCAAAGACTAACCCATTTTATAAATTTTGCAGCACAATTCCAAGAAATAAAATACCGAAAAAAGCGGAGATAATGATCCAGCCCCTCCTCTTTTCATTTGGAGAAAACATAAGATACCCGAAGCAGAAGCCTACAGCCACAAGCTCGATGAAATACACAAGGCAGATCAAAAACAAGAAAAGAACGGGAAGATTCAAGAAGGAATACCAACCCAAAAACAAAGACAGGGCATAAAGGCCACCAAATTTAGCCCCCAAAATCATTCCTTTTTTTGCACTTCCCTCTTTTCCATAGAAACGCGTATAAAACCATCCCACAAGCAGTGTCAGGAGAAGAAAACTCATATAACCGGCAGGGATCAGAAGAAAAAGATCTTTCTGCGGTTTTAAAGCCGCCAGCTCTTCTCCCCAGAACGAACGGAGTATTGAGGCATGGGCGAGAAAATCCAGGCTTATAAATAGAAGCCACGACAGAAAAACAGACAGAATAAATCGTTTTGTGTTCATTTTTTCTCATTGATTACATTACGACAAGGATGACAAAA
>JAFDJF010000043.1 GCA_019307645.1 Deltaproteobacteria bacterium | reverse complement strand
TATTCTTATGTTCTTCCAAGGTTCCTGAAATATAAATCGATTGAAATTATTCTGAAATATCTTATGATAACAGAACTCGCTGAATTGAGAAGCCACATTTTTCTAGAGGTGCAGTCTTGTTCCTATATTTCCTTCAAGGGGCTACGCTGACTCTGTCAGCGACGATCATGCCCGGTTCCCGGGTCGTTTTTAACGCTCATGGCCATTAAAAGCCGGATATCCGCCTTAGGGACGCGGAAAAAAATAATCATCCCAATTAGCATCCCTGCTTCAGGCTGCTTTTGTCCGATCCCAAATTCCAAACACTTTGAAATAGTTCACTATTCCTTCACCTTTTGAAATTTGCGATCGAACAAAATCAACCTAAATCCAGGCGCTACTTGAAACGATTATTTTCCCCCGCGTCCCTCAATGGGGCATAAATTCAATAAGTTTTTAATCATTTGCTCTTGACTTGCGAAATCTGATCCGTTATTTTTCTATAATCAGCTTGAATAACCGTTATTAATCATTCCATAGAGTAAAGGAAGGAGTGCTATGAATAAATCTCAATTGACAGAGGCTCTCGCCAAAGCTGAGGGGTTACCTTTGAAAAAGGCCGAAGAAGTGGTAAATACAGTCTTTGGGGAGATGGAAAAGGCCCTTATCAAGGGAGAAAGGATGGAGATCAGAGGGCTGGGTAGCTTTAAGGTGAAAGCATACGACGGTTATAAGGGTAGAAATCCCAAGACAGGGGAAATAATCGAGGTATCACCCAAAAAACTACCCTTTTTCAAGGTGGGGAAAGAACTCAAGGAAAGAGTGGATATCGGTTAATCTCATTTAGCTCCAGTTTTCCTCTGGCGGCTACTGAAAAACCTGCGTGAAAAACCTTGGTCGTGCTAGACGGGGAGCTAGCGGTGCCCTGTAACCCGAAATCCGCTTATGCGGGGTTGAACGTCCATCATGAGATCCTTGATCAGGGTTCTTTTTCAGTACCTTGGAGACGATTTGGACCCCACGTAACAGGCACTTACGAACCCCGTCAGGTCCGGGAGGAAGCAGCGGTAACTAAGAAAGCATGTGTCGTGGCGGAATCTAACTCTTCCCTCCAGGTGGCTGAATTTTCTCTGTCATGTGGTTGATTGAGGATGCACGACCAAGGACTTTGACAGGCCCTCCAATCAGTCTCTTCTTACCTGTCTTTTTCTCAAAAATGCGCAACTCAAGTCTACTTGATTTAAAATCAGTCCGACAAGAGATCCCCTTTTTCCAGTTCCCGAGGCTTTCCTCGCGCCGGCAACTCATGCACGGAATTTTTACCCGGCATGGTGGTGTCAGCAATCCTCCTTTTAACACGCTGAACATAAGTTATTCAGTAGGTGACCGGCAGGAGAATGTAGCAGAAAACATAAGAAAAATCCGAAACGTCATTAAGGCAAAAGACATTGTGCACATGAAGCAGTCTCATGGCGATGGCATTCTTGTCCTGGGTCAAAACAAGTCTGCGGAATACAATGAAGCCTCATCTGCGGACGCCATGATAACAGACGTACCGGGGATTGCCCTTTTGGTGAAGCAGGCTGATTGCCAGGGGACTATCATCTATGACCCGAATCGAAATGTGGTTGCCAATGTTCATTGTGGCTGGCGGGGGAATGTAAAGAATATCCTGAGGCGTGTCGTGGTACGGATGAAAGAGGAATTTGGCTGTGAAAAATCAGACCTGCTGGCTGCTATCGGTCCTTCTCTTGGCCCCTGCTGCTCAGAATTTGTCAGCTATAAAGATATTTTTCCTGAAGTATTTGAACGTTTTATGGTTCAGGAAAACCACTTTGATCTTTGGGCTGCCAGTTGTTGGCAGCTTCAGAGGGCGGGGCTCCGGGAAGACAATATTGAGGTTGCCGGGATCTGCACCCGCTGCAGGACAGATTTATTCTATTCCTACCGTGGCGAGGGGAAGACCGGGCGGTTTGGGACGGTTGTCATGCTGCGGTAAGATGATGGTTGTGTCAGGGTTTATGATGGGCATGAATTATCAAATTGGGGGATGGCAGTCTGGTAAAACAGAAATAAACGTTTAAAAGGGGATTTCAGGCATGAAAAGATTAATAATTTTTCTGATTATCTCAATTGTTGTGGCTTTACCGGTGGGCGGGTGGTCTGAGACGGTGCTTCAACACAAAGTTGTTTACGAGAGCAGACACGATCACGTGTTCCTTATGTATGAATCGGACGGAAACGATAATGTTATCGCTCAGAACTTTGAACACCCTGTACAGTTAACCGCCGAAGAGGTTTCCAGGATATTCGGGCAACTCCGTTATTCAAAGTCATTTTTTTTTAATTGGCGCGGAAATCACGACGTTTTTTTCGAATCTGAACTCGAAAAACTTTCCGGACAAATATCCCGCGCACTGCAAGATGCCTCTCCCAATGAATGGGTTAATTTCGCTTCCACCGTGCAGAGTCGAGACGCAGTTGATGCTGTTCCTCTCTTTACCGACGGATATATATTTAAGAAAGACGGGAAACTCCATGTGGTACTGTTGAACCTGAAGTTCGAGATAAGCAAAAAGAACTGTCCGCGGCGTGGCGATCCACGTGAACGTTTTTCTCTGGAATTCAAGCGTATCAATTTTACCGAGGAGATGTCAGCCCCACCGGTGGATCCCGGTATGCGGTTTTTAGGCAAGCCTCATGATAATTGGGTCATTATTGACGTCGCTGCCCTGTTAAATCCAGAAAAAGGAACTCATGCCAAAGCAAAGGAACCTGTAAAACCCGCAAAGATTGAAAAGAAAAGCCTGGTAGATCGAATGAAAATCCTTAAAGAACTCTTTGATAACGATCTGATTACTGAAGAGGAATACAAGAAGAAAAAGGAAGAGTTGCTTGGTGAGATATAATACCTGAATCTTGCACCAACTATCTACTGCGGCTTGAAGCGCCTTGTCTTTAAATCTCGTTTCATGATTTTGATCCTCACCATATCGGTAATATGCCTGCGGGTCAAAATCACTCCAACTTCGCTTTAAAAACAAGGCGTTCGGCGCCTCGCTACGATACTTGGTGCAAGATTCAGATAATATTCTGACAGGCTTTTCGTTTTGCATTAAGAAAAACCACGGCTGTCAGCCTCCGTCACGGCCAAAAGCGGGTCCCGGTTTCAAGCTCATTAAGTGAGCATTGTTGGGATGAGTCAAAGATTGATCAGAAAATGATTGACAAAAATTTACAGGCGGATATACTAAGTATTTATGAATCCGATAGAAATTCGTGAATGACAGCGTGAAATTTCGTTCCGGGTTCGTAGGATTACGTAAAAAAGGGGGTGATTAAATTTGACCGGAATATACCCAGGTGGGTCGTCTAATGAACGGCCTTACGGACCCACAGAGCCGGCATACCCCTTAAATCTATTAGATCTCTTGATTGAGTGCTTTCAAGCCTTTCAAAGGAGTTCAGGAGGTGAAATCCGATGACCAGTCAATAACAGGCTGATCCCCTGCTGTTTCACACAAGACATTTCTGACTTTGAAGGCGAGCTAAAGCATCTCTCTATGGTAATCGAGGTGCTTTTTTTATTTGGTAACTCTACGCAGGTTATCAGGTTCAGGGAACCTTGAACCTAAGTAGTGTCCATTGATCCTTTATTATGAGGTAGGTATAATATGAAAGTCATTGTTCGTGATAATCAGATAGAAAAGGCCATTAAAGACCTTAAAAGAAAACTAACCAAGGAAGGCTTTTTTTCCGAGATGAAAGAAAGGCGCTTTTATGACAAGCCGAGCGTGATGAAAAAGAAAAAACAGGCTAAAGCGGCCAAAAGGCGGCGTAAAAGGATGAGGACTTATTAAATCCATCAAACCTCTCCGCCAGTGGTGGAGAGGTTTCAACAATCCCTGCCATCCGGAATTTTTCTCCCATCATGAAAAGAAGCGCCATCAAGAATTCCACGCCTGCTGCAATCAGACTATGCGGTCTGGACGCTCACCTTCTTGACACAAAATAATCACTCCCATATACTCACAGGTGCCCGAGACAGTTTCAAAGAGCCCAATTAAGGGTTTGCGCAAAACTGTTACATCAGTAACTGGTTCACGGTTCAGGGTTCAAGGTTAAAGCGATGAAGGAGGGGCTCTATTCTTTAGACAAAGACCCTGTTCATCCGGGTTTTTGATATGCCAAACGGTTTTGCACACAAAATTCAGAGACCACGCTATGTCGCTCTGGAAACATGAAGAAAATCCCGATAAATCGGGATTAACCGTGAACCGCTGAACTCTGAACCTAACAACCTACCAGTTACTTACATCAAACCTTTAACGGAATCTGAAGGATGGTGAATGATGAAAGTATTGGTTATTGGCAGCGGTGGCAGGGAGCATGCTCTTGCCTGGAAAGCCGCGCAATCACAAAAGGTTGAAAAGGTATTTGTGGCCCCGGGAAACGCCGGTACGGCCCGGGAAGAAAAGGTGGAAAATGTCAGTGTCGGGGCGTCAGACATAACCGATTTGGTTGACTTCGCTGGCCGGGAAGAAGTAGACCTTGCCATCGTCGGTCCTGAAGCACCGCTGGTGGAAGGCATTGCGGAGGCCTTTAATCACGCCGGCCTGCGATGTTTCGGGCCTACCCGCGGGGCCTCACAGTTGGAAGGTTCCAAGGCATTCTGCAAAGATTTCCTGGCGCGCCATGATATTCCAACTGCCGCATACAAAAATTTCACCGAGATAGAGTCGGCAAAGGCCTATATCCGAGAGCAGGGAACGCCCATTGTTATCAAGGCCGACGGTCTTGCTGCCGGAAAAGGGGTAATCATTGCCCAATCTGAAGCTGAGGCCTTTTCCGCGGTTGAAGGCATGCTGACAGGAAACGCGTTTGGTGAAGCCGGGCATCGGGTGGTCGTCGAAGAATATCTGCATGGAGAAGAGGCCAGCTTTATTGTCATGGTTGACGGGAAAAATATCCTGCCCCTGGCCACATCTCAAGATCATAAAGCCCGCGACAACGGGGATGCCGGCCCGAATACAGGAGGAATGGGCGCCTATTCACCCGCCCCGGTAGTGACGTCTGAAATATATGGCCGGATTATGAAAGAGGTTATCGAACCGACCGTTACAGGTATGGCCGCAGAAGGGAATCCCTACACCGGGTTCTTATATGCCGGTGTTATGATAACCGCCGACGGCACGTCCAAAGTGCTTGAATACAACTGCCGTTTCGGCGACCCCGAAGCTCAGCCCATTCTTTTGCGGCTCAAGTCTGATTTCGTTGAACTGTGTCAGGCCGCATTGGACGGTCGCCTTGACCAAATCCAGGCAGAATGGGACGACCGGGTTGCCCTGGGCGTCGTAATGGCCGCAGGAGGTTATCCGGTAGACTACCGCAAAGGCGATGTGATATCGGGACTTTCCGACCAGAACCAGGAAGGGGTTAAGGTTTTTCATGCCGGCACCAAGATCCAAGAAGGCCGGATTGTCACCAGTGGAGGGCGGGTACTTTGTGCAACAGCCCTTGGGAAGTCTGTCAGTGAGGCCCAGGCATTGGCCTATGGGCTGGTGAAAAAAATTACATGGGATAATGTCTATTATCGCACTGATATCGGCTACCGGGCAGTCGCAAGGGAGAAAAACGGATAGCTGTGTTCCTTATCTCACCGGCTGGTTGAAATATCCCAGCTCCAGACCCGGAAATTCCTCCTTGAGTATGGAAATCGCCTGTTTCATGCCAATTCCGGGAGACTTCGCTTTCGGCATTTGTTCCAGATAGGACTGCGGGTCCATGCACAGGTTCTTTAAATGCAGGAAATTGATCCCTGTTTTTTGGATCAATTCTATTAAAGCGCTGATTTCATCCTCCTGGTCCGTAATTCCGGGAAATACAAGATAATTTACCATGGTATACACACCCATTTCCCTGGACAACTTAATGGATTCAACAACATCCTTGAAATCATAGTTTTTTGGGCGATAATAGGCTGTGTACAACTCGGGCCTGGCGCTGTTCAGGCTGATCCGGATGGAATCAAGGCCGCTGTTTATTATCAGACGCACCCGCTCCGGCCAGCTTCCATTGGTATTCAGATTAATGGTCCCTTTGGCCGTCTGACTCCTGATCTCATTTATGCTGTCGGCAATAAGCCTGAACTCTGTAAGAGGCTCTCCTTCGCAACCCTGACCAAAGCTTATGATGGCCTCTGGTGTTTGATTCAGATGTTCAACTGCCAGAAAAACAATTTCTTCCTTTGAGGGTCTAAAAGAGATTCTTTGATGTGAGGCTTCGCATGAATCGTCCGGTTGAAGAGAAAGGCATCCGAGACAGGCGGCATTGCACTCCTGACTAACCGGCAGAGGGGCTTCCCACCTCTTGAGGAACAGGTTTTTGGCTGCAAAACAATGATTCTGAGTCGCACAATTAATCAGGTGCTCCACAAGAGGGCCGGTTCCATGTTCTTCCCGGTATTGTTCTATGGCCGGGACAAGTTCTCTGTCATCATAATTTGAGGGATCCCATCGGTGGTTGTATTCAACTCTAAACCCGGTCGCACAGTAGTTCTCATCCTTGAATCCCACCGCCGTGTAGGCCCACATGGGCAAAAAGTAGGTCTTGGGCCGATAATCCACTGCCGGAAGATGGCTCCTCACGATCCCCGGCTCGGGAAAAGCTGCCACCGCATAACATTTGGTCACCATGCCATCGATTTCGATTTCAGGTACGATTATATTTTCCCCCGAATCAGGATCCAGGCCGACAGGTGGGCAGTCGGGAATGTAAAAGAGCCTGCTGAATTCTGATATGGGAATGAGGTCTTCCTCGCATGGGACCACGAGATCCGACCCTGACATCGCCCCCATCCGAAAATATGGATGGTCATAGACCCGGCCCTTACCGTCTGCATAGAGCATGGAAGGGAGATTTCTCAGATCTTCATTTTTCATGTATTTTGTCCTGTTTAACAGGTTGACCCGTTACCTTTTTTCGGCATAAAATGAATTAGTGGCCGAATTCCCCGCATATTATCAGAATTTCGGCCCACATAAAAGCCAATATCAAAAATAGTGTATCTGCATCAGGATTGCCGCATATATGGTAACACGTCAAAGCAATACCCCAGAAGAAAAAAGGCGATTTCGGCTGGTAAAATTCTTTGCCTACACAAGCTTTATTGTCCTTATTATATTCAGTTTTCCTTTTTCAGTGTTTCTTTCACAGAACGCCAAAGACATCCTGATGAAAAGTTATGAAAATTATGCCTTTTTGGTGGGCGAAAACCTGAATTATCAGGTCTTCCAGAATTTTGTTATCCCGGTTGCAAGACGTTTCGGGAAAATCAGTCTAAGACAGGAGCAGCAAAGTGAATGGCTGGACCGAATTGTCAGGAATACAGTGCATAGTTTTAAAATTGATCTCGTGAACATTTACGACATAGACCAGGGGCTTATTGCATACAGCACCGATCCCGGGATAATCGGTAAAAAGGTAATAGAGAATCTGGGGTATAAAAAAGCTGTTCACGGGGAGTTTTCTTCTGGAATGGTATCAGGATCAGGAGACAATTATTTATGGGGCATAGGAATAGAAAAGCCGGGAGGGGCAAAAAAACTCAAGACCTATATCCCGTTTAGAGGCATGAATCCATTTACCGGAGAAAAGGGATATGTTCTGGGGGTGATCGAATTAACCCAGGATCTGACTATGGAATATCAGTCTGTTGTCAGGTTTCAGTATCTTGTTTTTGGGTTTTCTATTTTAATCATGGCGCTGATATTTGTGGTGCTTCTGTTGATTGTTCGCAAGGCGGAGGGGATTATAGAGGCGAGGGCCAAGGAACAGTTGGAGCTTGAAGCCCAGTTGAACCAGTCTGAGCGTCTCGCTATTCTGGGTCAGATGATTGCAGGCGTGTCCCATGAAATCAGAAATCCCCTGGGGATCATCAGGAGCACAGCGGAATTATTGGCCGGAATGGGGAATCCTGATGAGACACAGAAAAAGCTCTCGAATGTGATCATAGACGAATCCAGCAGGCTGGACAACATTGTTACGGAATTCCTGGATTTTGCCCGTCCTCAAAGCCCAAACTTCCAGGATTGTTATCTGGTAGAGATTATTGACAAAAATATCGAATTCCTCCGCCCCGAACTGGACAAAGAGAAGATTGTCGTACATAACAATATAAAAGGCGGTTCTTTCAAGATTGAAGCCGACCCCCACCTCCTGTACAGGGCGTTTCTCAACATTTTCCTCAACGCTATTCAATCCATGACTAATGGGGGTGATCTTTCGATAAATGTGGATGTAGAAAATAACCATTATCTGATAGAGATAGAAGATACAGGCTGTGGAATCAGTGATGACACGCTGAACAAAGTCTTTAACCCCTTTTTCAGTACCAAGGATAAAGGGAGCGGTCTTGGCCTTCCCATTGTCAGGAATATTATAGAAGCACACAATGGGACCATACAGATAGCGAGCGAGTCAGACTCAGGTACAAGAATAATGATCAAACTGCCTGCGGAATAACAGGGGACATATGGTATGGAAACGATCATGATAGTTGATGATGAGACTAATTACCTGGTTGTTCTTGAGGCCCTGCTGGGTCCGGAGGGCTATGAAATTGTCACATCAGCGAGGGCTCATGATGCACTCGATATGGTGCGCGGTTCGGATCTCGACCTGGTTATTGCAGACATGAAAATGCCCGGCATGAACGGGATGGAACTTTTGGAAGAATGCAAAAAAATAAACCCGGAGCTTCCTGTGATTATAATGACTGCTTATGGCACAATCGAAACAGCAGTCGAGGCCATGAAAAAACATGCCTACGATTATATCACCAAGCCTTTTCAGAATGAGCAGCTGAAATTGACCATTAAAAAGGCCCTGAAAAATTATCGCCTCATCAAGGAAAACAAACTGTTAAGTGAGGCGTTAGCAGATCGCTTCACGCATGGAAATATAGTTGGCAAAAGCAAGC
>JAFDJF010000042.1 GCA_019307645.1 Deltaproteobacteria bacterium | reverse complement strand
ATGCAGCCTTCACCAGACATGCCAACAAAATACATCATCGTCACTGGCGGCGTCTTGTCCGGACTCGGCAAAGGGATTGCCGCCGCATCAATCGGCCTCCTCCTCTCAGCAAAGCTCAAAATCATTCCCATTAAATGTGATGGCTATCTTAATGTGGACCCGGGCACCATGAACCCTTTCGAGCACGGTGAAGTCTTTGTCCTGGATGACGGAGGAGAAGTGGACATGGACTTCGGTCACTACGAGCGGTTCCTGGGGATGACCTGTAAATCAATGTGGAATCTGACCATGGGCAACGTGTTCGATATGGTCAGGAAGAAGGAAAGGAGGGGCGATTACCTCGGAAAGACGGTCCAGTATATCCCGCACGTAACAGATGTCATAAAAAACCACATATTCGAAACTGTCAGGCAAGAAGATCCGGATCTGGTGATAGTGGAAATCGGGGGAACAGTGGGCGACATCGAAAATGAACTTTTTCTGGAGTCCATGCGCCAGATGAGGGAGGATGTGGGCCTAGAGAATATCCTCTACGTCCATCTGACCTATGTGCCGATACCCTATGGTGTGAACGAACAGAAATCCAAGCCCACCCAGCAAAGCGTGAACCTTCTCATGCAACGAGGAATTTTTCCGGATATCATCATCGGGCGCTGTTCCCAGTTCCTGTCAAAGGAGGTCCGGGACAAGATTTCCGGGTTTTGCAATGTCCAGCCCGATGCAGTCGTAACCGGTTTGGACGTTGATGATGTTTACGAAATCCCAATAATTTTCGAGGAGGAAGGCCTTCCGGATATCATCCACAAGAAACTCAACATCTATAGTCCGCCGGATTTGAGAAAATGGAAAAAGCTGGTAGACAATATCAGAAACCCTGCGCAGGAAATCACCATCGCCATGTGCGGGAAGTATACCAAGCTGGAGGATTCTTATGCTTCTATTATAGAGTCATTCAATCACTGCTCTGCACACCTGAGCTGCAAGATCAATCTCAAATGGGTGGAAACGACAGACCTGAAAAATACATCTTTTCTGGATGATATAGATGGAGTAGTCGTCCCCGGCGGATTCGGGTCACGGGGCACAGAAGGTAAAATCGAGATAATCCGTCTGGCAAGGAAACGCAATATTCCTTTTTTAGGCCTTTGCCTGGGGCTCCAACTGGCTGTCATTGAATTTTCAAGAAATGTCTGCGGATTAGAGAGGGCAAATTCCACCGAAATGGACCCTGACACACCCCATCCGGTTATCGACATCCTTCCGGAACAAAAAGAGATTATCGACAAGGGCGGAACAATGAGGCTTGGGAGCTACCCTGCAATTCTGAAAGAAACCACTTTGGTGCGCTCTCTTTACAATGCTGAAGAAGTGTCAGAAAGGCACCGGCACCGGTATGAGGTGAATCCCGAGTACCATTCCATTATACAGGAGCATGGAATGATCTTTTCCGGAACATCCCGTGACGGGAGGCTGGTCGAGTTTATCGAACTGCCCGATCTGAAATACTTTGTTGCAACCCAGGCCCATCCAGAGCTGAAATCAAGGATGGAGAGCCCTGCCCCGCTCTTTTATGGCTTTATCAAGGCCTGTCTGAGTTGACCTTTTTGCGCCCGGCGTCACACGACACTCTAGGAGGCTGTCCGAGTCGCAGGGCCGCTAAAATAGGGGCGGGACAAGGCCAACGCTTAAAATGCATTTCACCCGGGGTGTCGAGGATCAATGACAAAAAAATATCGTGTTCTTTTCTACGGGCTGTCAGGAGACGAAGAAGGTTTCAGGTCTTGTATGGGTCACTTGGGCGCACTGCCCGAGGCCGTGGATAAAATGATCACAAAGGCGCCTGTTATCCTGAAAGAAGGCCTGACACTGGCGTTTTCAACGCGATATGCCGATGCTGTCCGGAAAGCAGGCGGCATGGCAGAAGTCCAGGAACATGGTTATTTTGAAGCATCAATGAATCACACCATTTCAATTGCTTCTTTCAAGGATTTTACCATGTGTCCCGAATGCGGTCTGAAGCAACAGAAAAGAGAAACCTGTGTCAAGTGTGGTTTTAGACTTGTTAATATGGAAAACGGGCTGGAGCCAAAAAATGTCGCAGGTAATTGACCTGAATGAAAGTCGTTTGCTTGTGGCCGTAAGGAGGGGGTTCCGGAACTGGGAGGGTCATTTCAAAGAAGAGTTCGGCCTTGCAACTCGACTTTCCAAAATCTCCTTAAAAACACTTTCCTTCCTGGCACAGGGTAGAGACAAAGGGACTTTTTATCTTTATGACCTGATCATGAATCTAAAGGGCTTGGGCTCAGGATTTGAATTCGATGAATTAAGCCCAAAGAAAAAGATGTCCGTTATTGACCACTACCTTTTTCTGTTGGACCGGATTCGTTTTGAATGCATGAAAAGGATCGCATTGCTTGAAGGTTATCCTGGTGAAGATTTAACACTGGTGGAACTAATCGTTAATTTTGACAAGCTGGCGCCAAGTCTCCAGGCAGAAATCCCCATGCTGAGCCCAAACCACCCTGGCTACAAAGAATATTCAGGAATGAACACCTTTGATAGAGAAGTCTTTATAAGGAAATTGATCCCGAAAGTACTGGAGGAAATACAGGATTACTCGACAACTTTGTAAACCTTGTCGTTTTCTCGAACCCGGTCCTTTACTTTCAGTCCCACCAGATCACCAACCTTGGCTTCTTCAATGGGCTGATTGTCAACCTCGATGCTGGCAACTTCGTCCGTAAAATCCGTAGTGTGGCCCTTGTACCGCAACAGATCACCCTTTTTTATGCTTCCATGGGTCACTTCCAGGGCAGCGACACTGGGCTTGGCAAAAAATTTGACAACAACCGCGACCTGTTCCTCAGGCATGATTACACCCCCGGTAACGTCTCAGGCCTTCTCAGCCCTTGTGTGGCGAAAACTGCCCACGATAATCAATGCGAACCATCTGGGTCACCCACAATAAACGTTTGAGCGAAGCACCTGAATTAAAAGAAATAAAGCGGATTCAAATCAATAGGTACCCCCATTTTATTGCATTGTCAAGCGATGGATACGGCTCAAAAGTTTAGTGCCTTAAAATGGCAACATGAAATATTCATATAGACTCATACATTTCACCCATCTGTGGGTGACGGGGGGCAAATGGAAATTGGAAAAATAGAGAAAAATATTCCAATTCCGAAACTGCATGTCAGTAAATATCCCTGGTCAGATATGGCAGTAGGAGATTCGGTCTAGGAGGCTATCAAGGCATGTCTGAAAAAATACCACAGGTATATGGTTGATATTCCGAGGATATTTTTTCAGGCATAACGAAGAGTTTGGGCAAAAGGGCATTCTCGGACAGCCTCCTAGATACCTGTAGGTAAAAATTAAAGGATAGACATTATACGAAACAGGGTATCAAAGTCGATTCATAAATAGTGCCCGAACGAAAACTGTCTTTTTCGTCAATCTCTGCGTCAGAAAAAAATTTTAATCCTCAAAATATTCCATATATTCCTGCGGTTAAAATTTTCATCTTCCTTGACCTTGACGAAAAATCCTAGTTTTCGTTCAGACACTAAATATAACAGAAGGACAGGAAAGAAGTTACGTTCCATGTCAATTCCAGAGAAAAACGCCGTAAAAATCTGGCGCACGGAATAACATCGTTTATTGAATTAAGGGTTCGCGCAAAAATAAATTCACATTTTTGCGCGAGCCCTAAACCCTGAAAAACGAACCGAGGACTACAACATGAAAGATAACGACCTTGTTGATGAGACAACTCTTTCACCGGAGATAAAAAGAGCAATCAAGCAAATGAAAGAGACTATGCCCGTTGCGACGATCTATCCCTGGTCTGATATGGACATTGGTGACTCTGTTCTGTTTCACGCAGACAAAGGGGAATCTGCCCACGTGCTCAGAAGGAGAGTGGGGGTGTCGGCATATCATTATGGAAAAGTCTCAGGGAAAAAGTTTGCAACAAAGTTGCTGCCCGAAGAAAACGCCTTCAGGGTATGGCGGACAGCGTAATGTCTGCAATTGAATAAATTTCCCCGCATTTGCCATAAGATTAATGCGAGGAGAATCCCACAAAACCCATAAGACATCACGGAAGTCAAATTCGGACACCGCCTCTCCTGTCACAAATTTTTTTTGCAGAAACACCTCGGATCAAACCTTTTCCTGCCCAATAATTATTCACAGGGGAGACAGTTTCAAAATGTTTCAAGGGCCGGCAGAAAATTCAAGGGGGAACCCAACATGGACGAGGACACCATAGTAAAACATCTGTGGGCTTTAAGGAAAGTTAACGATGCTTTGATTACAGGATTAAAGACAACTCTCTTAACAATGGAGTCATGGGATAGCCTGTCTCCCGAACGACGACAGTCTACTATTGAATCGGTAAAGAAACTCATCTCAGAAAGCGAGAAGGCTTACGGCCCGGAATCCACTGAAGATCAAACAAATGAAGCAGACAGGGAGCGGAATAAATAATCCCTCGATCAAACCACTGCATCCCATATATACTGGCGACCAGACTTCCAACCCACCAGAAATTTTGCACCAATTTTTCCGCAGGAGGTAATTAATCTTGTCTTTTTTCCTTGAAAAACAGCATCCAAGAGACAAACGGGTAAAAAGGGCCCAGGAAGAAATTAATGCTGCAATCGGTGAAATATTTACCAGATACGAACTGAGTTATGGTGAAGTCTTTCATATTCTTTCCGAGTACATGAGTATCTGCGCTGAGGTCATGACGGATAAAGAGAGGCAGGGTACAGAAATAAAAGAGATGTGTCCAATCTGCGGGGAACCAAGGGAAACCTGTCAGTGCCAACATACAGCATGATGATACCGCTGTGGCAAAATACCGGCCCATTTATCGACACACAACGGAGGCTCGACCCTGGATAAAATTAAACGTTTTGAAACTGCCTCATTTAGCAGTAAAAAAAATTGGCAGGATTATTTTGTTTCTATTTATGGGGTAAATATGATGAATTCATACATGTTGCTATTGGTTGTGAGTGGCATTGTTGTGGGAATCGGGGCCTCTTTTACCGGGCTTGGAGGCGGTTTTCTGATGATCCCGCTGCTGCTTTTCATGGGCTACTCCGCACAAACGGCAGTGGGAACATCCTTCCTGGCGATCCTGATTATCTCAATCTCAGCCGGGGGAATTATCGGTGCGCAGATAGGCGCCAGGCTGGTCGAGCATGTCTCCACTGCAAATTTTAAGAAAATTTTTGCCCTTATTCTTGTCGGCCTGGCAGTCTATCTTTTTGTGAAAAAATAGTGTCGCAGTTCCAAAACCCTAAGCGCCCACCTGTCGCCTTTCTGATAATGTTAGATTTTACCTGGTATTTTACTTATAATTTTTCCACATTTACTTTGCAGCTTTATCTGCGGTATCCTTACCATTCTTGAAAATAAAGAGAAAATGCACGGGGGAAAGAATGAAGCAAGGCAAGAACGGATCAAGATACCCTGCCAAACTGAGAAAGCGGGTAGAGGCGCTTCTGAACACGAGCCCATCAGCAGTCAAAAAAATGAAACCCAGAAATATCCTGAACCTTATTGAAGACCTGCATATTCATCTAATTGAATTTGAAATGAAGAACGAAGTGAATCCTAAAACTCAAACAGCGCCTGCAGAGTAGTAGCGGTTTAGATTTGCCAAACTCCCCGTAACGGCCGCGGGGGTCTCTTGCAGAAAGGCCTCAAAATCCCGCCTCATTCCATTGTTCGGCAACTTTTTATTAAAAGTCTTTTGTGCATACATCACCTTCGGTTGGGTTTATGAACGAGGGCAGTAGTGACCTCTCAGGTTTCCTTTGGCCTGGTATCTTCAACCAGAAACGGCGTACACCTCACGCCGACACTCATTTTTTTTATCCAGATTCTGGCCATGGGTACGATCTCTCCCTCTAGATTTACCAAATTTGGCAGTTCCTCCACATAAGTGACGTCCTTCTTTTTAAACTCAAAATAGAACGTGCTGGTGCTGAAAGGGTCTGAAACAAGGATGACTTTTTCGGAATCATGAGGATGTTTTTGTGGCGATCCCGAAAAAGCGACATGAGATTTTTTTAGACTTTTAAAGTTTTTTGGCCTTTTATAGGTCTGAATCTCGAATTTTTCCGCTTTCTGCAGGAACCTGTCATTAGACATGTCACAACCTCCTTGACAAACAGCTTGTTAAAAACCAGCACTTACTTGTACACTCACTCCGGTGAAAACCGGAGTCTAGATAAGCTGGAACTATTTGATATAACTGGATTCCGGCCTCCGCCGGAATGACGAAGGAGGGTGTTTCCTGACTTTTTACGAGTCCATCTTGACGATTCCGTAAAAAGTCCCTCTATCCCGCCATGGCGGGATTACGCTGCATCATGGGCATGTAAATGGCCAAAAGAGCTGAGAACATATTTAATATTGTTTTAATCGGGATGCCTGGGTCAGGCAAGAGTACCGTTGGCGTCATCTTAGCCAAGCTCATGGCATTTGACTTTATTGATACGGATGTCCTGATACAGACATCCCATTTTCGATCCCTGCAGGATATCGTTAACATAGACGGCCACATGGCCTTGCGTAGAACCGAGGAGGAAACCCTCCTCGGTCTCGACTGCCGGAATCATGTCATCGCCACCGGAGGAAGCGCCGTATACAGTCATGCTGCGATGATGCACTTGAAGTCGAACGGTGTTATCGTCTTTCTTGATACGGCTTTGCCAACACTGGAATCCCGGGTCAAGGATTTTGACACGAGAGGCCTGGCAAAGCGCCCGGATCAGAGCTTTGCAGCGCTGTTTGAGGAACGCTTGACCTTGTATACTAGATACGCAGACGTCACCGTAAAGTGCGCGGACCTTACACAAGAAGAGATCTGTGCAGAAAGCATCAACGAATTAAGAAAAAAGTTGACCCGTGGTTTCAGCGTACACGCCGGTGTGTGACGCTGATGGCCAGTATTAGACGGTTCACTGTGACCCGTATCGAAAAAAAATCCACCGCCTGTTAAAGGCGGTGGATTTCTTTTTCTTTTCTGAATAATCGTCGTTTAATTCATTTGCTCATTTTACCGCAATCCGGTCCTTGTTTGCATCCCATATCTTGGAACCGATTCCCTTGACCTTCATAATGTCTTCCGGCTTTTCAAACGGCCCGTTAGTTTCCCTATATTCCACGATTCGTTGAGCATATTTCTCTCCGACCCGATCCAACTTGGCTAATTCTTCGACCCCCGCCGAATTAATGTTGATTTTGCCGTCATTGGATGCATATAATGGCAGTGAAAAACTCAAGACAACGCACAAGGCCAACAACATCATCAAACTTCTTTTAAAAACCATCTAATTCCTCCTTGTTAAAAGTTAAGATGTCATAAAACACAAATCTATCTTTCCATAAGAGATGTATATTATTAGAAACGGATTTTGAATGTCAATAATAAATATTAAATTTACCAAATATATCTATCAAAAACCTTATATAAACAAATGAGCATCTAATGGCAAACTTAAGATAAGATAGCAGAAGATACACGAATAGAGACAGAACCACAATGCATATTTCTCACGAAACAAGACGGCTTTAATCCATCAGCGAATCAACCTGTGGATAAAACTCACCACGAAAATTATCCATTGCCCCTTTCTCACGGATGCAGAAGCGTTTTTTCACGTCAAACAGCCTTGCAATTTTAAACAAAAAAAAATAAATTCAAGGGAAGTCTTTAAACTGATTCTTAAGTTGTAACAGTTTAGGGTTCGCGCAAAATTGGTCTTCTCTGCCTTGACGTTGCTCGAAATCCACGCTTGGCGGGCATAATAGCTGAAGTCATTTGTGATGCGGGCTTCTAAAAGGAGACCCCCACGGCCCGACCCGGATTTATTGAGAAGTTACAAATTTAACAAGGGTGAAAAAAATTTGTGTTCTTTGCCGACGAATTCAACCATAGTGGACGAAACATGCGAACACCCGCAACAGGGCCCAACAAGATGAAAACATTTATTGTAACTTTAGTGTTTGTGGTCTGTTTTTCGCCACTCAAATCATTTGGCGAATGTGTTAAAGGAGATTGCAAAAACGGAAAAGGAACTTATGCCTACCCTGATGGGAGCAAATATGAAGGGAAATTCAAAGACGGAAAACACCATGGACAAGGAAATCTGATCTTTCCCGACAACAGCATGTATGTGGGCCAGTGGAAAGATGGTAAGCGAAACGGATGGGGCACTTACACAGATCCGGCCAATCCCCGAGGAAAGGAGGATGTATCTGATAAAAAAAAGACAGCTTACTTTCCTGACGACAACAAGTATACTGGTGTATGGAAGGACGGCAAGCGGAACGGATGGGGAATTGCATCCTATTCTGACGGCGGGAAATATGTTGGAAAATGGAAAGATGATAAAGTGAATGGAGAGGGATCTTTTACATATCCAAACGGCCGGATATATGAGGGGCAATTTAATAACGGAGAGGGTTTTTTCGGAAAAATAACCTATCCTGACGGCAGTAAATATGAAGGGCAAACCAAAAACCATATGAGGCATGGAAAAGGATTTTATGCCTTTCCTGACGGAAAAAGGTATGACGGCACGTGGAAAGAGGATCGTTTTCATGGACAAGGGACATTGACTTTTCCGGATGGCAGAATATATGTGGGGCAGTTTAAAGATGGCACATATCATGGACAAGGGACATTGACTTTTCCGGATGGCAGAATATATGAAGGACAACTTAAGGGTGATATGTATCATGGAGAAGGCGCTTTCACCTTTTCAGACGGCAGAAAGTATGTCGGTCAATGGAAGAACAGCAAGTTTCACGGACAAGGCGCCATAATTTATCCCGACGGAAGCACGTCCGTTGGTCTGTGGACGGACGGTAAGCCAAATGGACAAGGGACAGTGACATTTCCCGATGGCAGAATATATGAAGGCCAATGGATAAACGGTATGCCAAACGGCCGAGGGACATTAACCTATCCAGACGGGCGTATTTATGTGGGACAATTCATGGATGGCAAATACCATGGGCAAGGGACGATCGTCTACCCTGACGGCAGAATACATGAGGGGCCGTGGATCGATGGCAGGCCTGTTGAAAGGTAGAAAAGAGAATTTTGTTTTGTAACTGGTCAGGTTCAAGGGTTCACGGTTCAAGGTTAAAAGCAATGAAGAAAGGACTCTATTCTTTAGACAAACACCCTGTTCATCCGGTTTTTTGATATGCTAAACGATTTTTCACACAAAGCCCAAGGAACATGAAGAAAATTCCGATAAAATCGGGTTTAACCGTGAACCTTGAACCCTGAACCTGGGTAGTTACATGAAATTTACAATATTCAAGAGATTAATGTTCGGTTACATGGTGATAATGCTGTTTGTCATCTTCCTTGCCGGGTATATGACTTTAAATCTCAACCGGTTAAATCACCTCACCCGTTCCATTGCCTCTCTGGACAGCAAAACCATCGGCAGCATTGAACGCCTGCGGGATGCCATATTCTCTCAGGTAAGTTTCGAGAAAAAATATCTCATTTCCAAGGACAAAGATTTTCACAAGAAATTCTGGGAAATACAGAAATATGTAATGGAAGGCATGAAAGGCACAGAAGGGATTGCAGACACTTCAGAGAAAAAAAAGCTGTCTTTTGAGACAAGAAAATTGTATGACCGCTATGTTTTCCTGTTTAGAGAAGAGGTCGATTTCATTGCTGGAGAGCAGTCCTATTCCCAAAAGGAATATCAGGAAGAACGGGAGCGAATCATTGCAGGGATTAATAAGAAGCTGAGAAAAATCATTAAGATAGCTCGGTCCGACAGGGATCAGATGATCCATGCCTCGAGCCAGACCAGTTCTCATGTTCTAAAAGTCGTCATGGTAACGGCAGGAACAGCCATTATCCTGGGGGTGCTAATTTCTTTCTTCAACACCAGAGGCATAAACAGGGCTATTTTGCTTTTGCAGAGAAAGACAGACGATATCGCCAGAGGCAAATTTGAAGATGTTCCCAACATAACGTCACCCCCTGAGATTAAAGCGCTGGCCGACGACTTTAAGATTATGTGTGAAAGGCTGAAAGAACTTGACCAGATGAAGATAGATTTTATAAGTCATGTCTCCCATGACCTTCGCACACCGTTGACGGCCATTAAAGAAGCCTCGAGCATGTTGCTTGAAGGCACTTATGTGGATGTCCCCGAAAAACAACACGAACTACTGACCATCACAAAGGAAGAATGCGAGAGACTTATTGATTCGGTCAACAAGATCCTGGATCTTTCCAGGATGGAAGCCAAAATGATGGATTACCACTTCAGGCAATGCAGTCTGGCACCGGTAATCCAAAGAGGCGTATTAAAAGTCGCTCCCATTGCGTTAAGAAAAAAGATAAGCCTCGAACTAAAACCGCCTCCGGATATCCCGCCTGTCAGAATTGATGAGGAGAGAATTGGTCAGGTTGTCCAAAATTTGATCGGAAACGCCCTGAAATTTACCAGAGAAGGAGATTTCATTGTTATCAAAATCTCACCCAGCAACACTGACAAGGGATTTGTTGAGGTTTCTGTCTCAGATACCGGCTGCGGAATTCAGGAAGACAATCTTGACTTGATTTTCGACAAATTCAAACAAATAGATTCAGGTATACAAACGGTCCGAGGAACCGGACTGGGCCTTTCCATTGCCAAACACATTATAACTGCTCACGGAGGAAAAATATGGGCAGAAAGCGAGCCCGGAAAAGGCAGTTCTTTTTTCTTTACGCTGTCTGTTTCCTGATAGCAGCGTTGGGTATCCCGGCGTGTAGCCATCTCCCAATTACGTGGCAGGCCAGGCATCACATCGAAGGTGCCCGGGAATTGATGTCAAAAGGAGACTTTGACGCTGCTTTAAAAGACACAGAAGAGGTATTAAGGACATCTCCTGAGACCCTGGGGGATGAGGCCCTTTATCTGATTGGGATTATTTACGCCCACCCGCAGAATCCAAGTTCAAATTGGGAACGATCACTCGAAAGCTTTCAAACTCTCATTGAGAAGTATCCCGGAAGCAAATTAGTTCAAGCCTCTGAAGCATGGTCTTCAGTGCTTCTGAAAATCACGGACACGGAAAGAGAGGTTGTTCAGCTCAAAGACATAATCAAAAAGAAACAGGGCGAGGTTGAGAATCTGAAGACCCAGATAGATAATCTGAAGAAAATAGATCTGGGTATTGAAGAAAAGAAAAGAAGAAATTTGCCTCGTTGACTGAAAAGAGAGAAGGAAGAAATGGAAAAGATTCTGGTAGTGGATGATGACCAAAACGTCTTAAAGGTTATAAAAATGAGATTGGAAGCCAGGGAGTATCAGGTTGCTACTGCCACAGAAGCAAAACAATCGGTAGAGATGGCAAAGAAGGACGTGTTTGATCTGGCCCTGGTGGACCTGAAACTTGGCGACGGAGACGGTATAAGGCTCATGGAAGGGCTCCAGCAAATCAACCCGGAAATGCCCATAATTATATTTACCGCTTATGGTACGATAGAAAATGCGGTGGAGGCCATGAGGAAAGGCGCCTACGGTTACCTGACCAAACCTTTTGACTATAATGATCTTCTTGTGGAGCTTAAGGACTGTATTGACAAAAGCAGGCTGTCAAAGGAGGTAAAAAGCCTCAGAGACACGGTCAAAGATCGGCATGGTTTTGAACATATCATCTACAAAAGTGAAAAGATGAAAAACGTTTTGAACCAGGTGGCCCATGCCGGAGGGGTTGATTCCAATGTTCACATTCAAGGAGAAAGCGGCACCGGAAAGGAATTAATCGCTAAGACGCTGCATGTGGCCAGTTCTCGAAAAAACGGACCGTTTGTGGCAATCAACTGTGCGGCAATTCCCGAGAACCTGATGGAAAGTGAGCTTTTCGGTTATGAAAGAGGAGCCTTTACAGGCGCCGCCCGTGGAAAAAAAGGGCTCTTTGCCCTTGCCCATAAGGGCTCTTTTTTCCTGGATGAGATATCTGAAATGCCGTTATCAATGCAGGCAAAACTTCTTCGTGTGCTGGAGAAAACAGAGTTTTACCCTTTAGGCGCGGAAAAACCCATAAAAGTGGATACCAGAATCATTGTGGCTTCCAACAAAAACCTGGAGGAAGAGGTCAAAAAGGGCAATTTCAGAAAGGACCTGTATTATCGCATCCATGTTATCCCGATCAAACTTCCTCCCTTAAGAGAAAGAAAAGAGGAGATTCCCGATCTTGCACGATATTTCCTGGAAAAAATGAACAAAAAAATGAACAAAAAAATAAATGGATTTTCCCCATCTGTCTTACAAAAGCTGTTTCTTCACTCTTGGCCAGGAAATGTCAGAGAACTGGAAAATACCATTGAGTATGCTGTAGCCATGGCCACTCAGGATATAATAACCGAGGATATGGTCCTCCAGTCTCAAGATTTAGACCAGAAGCGTTTGAGCACACTCAAAAGCGCCAAGGAAAATTTTGAGAAAAATTACCTTATGCAACTCATTGAACTCACCCAGGGCAATGTGAGCCAGGCAGCAAAGCTGGCTGGAAAATACAGGGCCGATCTATATGAGCTTCTGAAAAAACACGACCTGAATCCTGCGGATTTCAGGGAGTCCCGCGGGTAGTAACTGCCGGAAACTCGGCAGAGATTTAAACCGAACAGGCCAGGCCATAACATGTTGAAAATTCGTTGTTTTAATGACCTCCACCCCTTCATGTAGGGAATCCCCTACATAAAGACATTCCGTTATCCGGGTGTTAAGCTTAACTTACAGATTCCCATGTCTCTCCCCTTTTAACAAATTGCCACAAAGGGATAACAGCACATCCTTAAAGATCCATTGAAAAGTTCCATGCTTGCTTTTCCCGTAAGGATTGTCCCTTTTTTTGCATACGCCAACATTAAAAATGGCTCTTGTGCCCAGGAAGTGACCGAATACGCATCTACTCTGTAGGAAAAATCCTTCAACAGTTTTCCGGCACAGGCAACCCTAATAAAAAACGTTTTTATTTCAGCCAGATAGCCAGTCAAGAAATGTTTGGCGCAGAGTTTGCATGAAAAAAGGAGATGCCCAAAAGGCAGAACGCGTGTGACGAGGCATTCAGGTCAAAGCGCCGGAGAAACGCCGTTTAATAAAAAGGCCGTACATTTACTAGCAAAACATCCAGCATCGAATTCAGCGAAATTTTTGCGCGAGCCCTTAACAGCAGCCCAAACAGGACCAAATAAACGCGTAGTTTCTTCTCTAAAACCACAACATTTATGTTTACTTTTCCTAAAGACCACATTATATTGTGTTTAATTCTTTTAGCCAGTAATTTTTCGGAATTTTTCCATGTGAACCCAGCCCGCACGAACATTTTGAATTCCCAAGCTACATCTCTTTCCGGATTCCGATCTATTTCGGTTCGTCAAATTTAAAAAAGCTGAGGCATATTCTCACCGTGCAACAAAAAAACCTGAACAGACTCCGTAAACTGCTGGTGCTGACGTTCTCTACTGCATTGTTTTTTTGCCTTGCGGCACATTGCCTTGCACTGGATGTCACGCTCGCATGGAATGCCAGCACGGGAGCGACCGGCTACAAAATCTATTACGGCACAAACTATATGGCGTCAGGCCCTCCGTACAACGGTACAGGCGCATACGAAGGGAACTCACCGATTGATGTTGGATCCACAACCCAATTCACAATCCATGATTTACCCGATGCTTGGCTTCGATTTGCCCTTACTGCTTACAATGATTTCGGTGAAAGTGGTTTTTCCGAGGAGGTTTCGGTGATAGCGGGTTTTCCGCCGGATTTTTTCCTCCCACCCCAACAGACCCTGTCTATAAACACCACCGGGCTGGGGAGCATCAGTCCCCCCGGGGGAAACTACCGCGAAAACACTGCCGTAGAGTTGATCGCCATCCCTGATTCGGGTTGGGTTTTCAGCGGCTGGGGTGGTGACCTAGACGCGTCCACCAATCCTGCAACGATCATTATGGATTCTGACAAGACAGTGACAGCCAACTTTGTGCAGCTACCGAACCTGTACACCCTGTCACTGAATATCACGGGGCAGGGACGTGTCGATCCGCCCAGGGGAAACTACAGCGAAAACACTGCCATAGAGTTGACCGCTATCCCTGATTCGGGTTGGGTTTTCAGCGGCTGGGGTGGTGATCTGAATGCTTCCACCAATCCTGCAACGATCATTATGGATTCCGACAAGTCAGTGACTGCCAACTTTCAACAGCTACCGAACATGTGTACCCTGTCAGTAGACACCGCCGGGCAGGGACGTGTCTATCCGCCCGGAGGAAACTACAGCGAGAATGCAGCAGTACAGCTGTCGGCTGTACCGGCTTCAGGTTGGGAGTTCAACGGCTGGAGCGGTGATCTGGGCGGAAACTCAAATCCTGCGATTATCACAATGGATTCTAATAAATATGTGCTGGCAATGTTCAGGCAGGTGTCATCGGTGATCGATACTTTTGCAGTAACACCCGAAACCATCGGTTATGGTGAATCGGCAACGCTCGTGTGGGATATCTCCCGGGCAAGTGCTGCGTCAATTGACAACGGTATCGGCTCTGTGAATCCCATGCGTGGTTCCGTGCAGGTCGCCCCTCTTTCCACAACCACTTTCACACTCACGGCCGCCAATGACGCCGGCTCTTTCAATTCCACCGTTACCGTCAGAATAGGCCCGGCAATTGTGGAAGTCATCCCGCACGATGGTGCAGGGATTCAAGACAGCATGCGCATCCCTGATAATGCCTCCTTTGCTGTTCGAATTGTAGAGCCGGAGGGAATCAATATCAATGACCCCGGCAGCATAAAATTCACTGTTTATGACGGTACTTATACTTATGTGCGGGATTTAAACAATACGGCGGTTGTTACAGTGACAAAGCTTTTGGACGAATCGGACTCTCAGGTCACAGAACTCTGGGTGGCATATCACCGGGCGGCCGAGGGCTGGTTGGGGAATTATTCCTTTGATACGGAAATTCACATCCAATTGGATATCAACATCACTGAAGATCGGGGGATTCAAGCCGGTTACGAATTCAAGATTGAAACAGAAACAGCGCACGATGAAGCCTTAGCCAACTCACCGGACACCAGTCTCCTGCCCCCCTCGGACATCCGCATTGAAGGCTATGATACCGGGCTCCAGGTAATTGGCGGCGATCTCGATG
>JAFDJF010000041.1 GCA_019307645.1 Deltaproteobacteria bacterium | reverse complement strand
ATCCGGGCGGCAATAATTATACAACAATTGTCCTATTGGACTTTGCGTTTTTTATCATCGCCTTTTTCTATCCGATTTATCACCCACTGCTGAACAGCCTTGTCGTCTTTGACTTCAACCATTTCTTTTATTTCTGAAACAGAGATCTCAGCCCGTGCCATGCTCCTATGGCCACCAGCGGATCCAATACTGCCAAAGGCTTTTTTTGCAATATTACCTGCATGTTTTTGAAGCCCATTGTATCTAAAAATGACAACCAGCTTTTTGTCGTAATTACCGGAAACAATGCTCCAGGTTGCCTTATCAACACGCATGAAAAAATCAGCTATTAAAACACATACATCTGGATTAATGCACAAAAATCCGGCCTTTTCGCATTTTTCTGTTGTGCAGGGCCTGGTCGAAATATTTCAAAAAGCCATATTTTATTTCGCCATGTTCAATTCGTTGAGCCAGATGAATGTTCGCATGGCGATAAAGAAACTGAAAGGCACGAATATCTTCAATGATAGTTTGTCTTTCAAAGTTTCCTGTGTCAGTTTTTATCGCATGAAACAACCCTGTTGCAATTCTGACTGACGGTTTTATCTTCGCTGCCCGAAGGTATTCTGTCATTATCGTGGCTGTGGCACCGTAATCCGGACGGATATCACAATATGAAGCGACGGCACAGGTTTCAGGGTGATGATCGATAATCACATCAGGTTTAACCATGGAAAAACATTCATGATGGTCAGGCTGAGAATCAACGATAACAAAACGATTGAACTGGGTCACATTAATTTCTTCTATATAAACAAGGCCGATCCCTAAAAGTCGTATCATGGCGAGGTTATCAGGGCGCTGGATAACATTTATGTGGGTTATCGTAACGCCTGCGATTTTACGCCACAAAAGTCTTTTAACAGCCATGGCACTCGCTATGGCATCAGGATCAGCATTAATCATGATCAAGACATGGTCGCTGTGATCAAACACTGAAAAAAACCTTCTCAGCCTTTCAGAAGTGGAAATAGTCATATGAAATTTCTTCTCAAATGGTTACTGTTCAGGTTGTTTACACCTACAGCCTATCTACCTGAGTAGTTACAAATCAATCCTCACACAGCAGTTCCATCAACCTTTCACTCAAAAACAAGATAGATTCAATATCCAGATGATCTGCAATTGTTTCATCAAATAAAAGCTTTACTCTAGCCTCAAACCCCTCGTTTTTTTCTTGGTCCCAGAACACAATCATTACAGGCACTCGTGGAAGGGGGTTGAATAAAAGCGCCAGATCCGCAGAATTATACTTATGCGTCATATCGACACTGCCAAGGAGTTTCCCGGCAACCAGCAGTTCTCCAACCTTCCCTTTGAATTTCTGTTTCAAAGGGTTTTCAACATGATCGACCATGGATTTTATCTTTGAAACCGTATTGGGAAATTCAACAAGTCCTTTCCATTTCCCGGTTGGGAGCCTGCTGCCACCCTGGGCCATGTGGTTATATATGAAAACCTGCTCCCATCTTGTGAGATCAGCCCCGTCTTTCTTTGATATATTGTCTTTTGATATGACTATGGAATCGTTAAAATAGGGAAGCTCAAGGGCATGGCCATCACCAGTCTTGATGAGTTCCCCGCCTAATCTATCCGGCAGATTTTCAATCGCCATGGAAGAAGCCCGTTCTTTTGCCCATTCAAGAGCGTCCTGAGCCATATCCCTTTTGAGCCATTTTCCGGCTGCATATTGTTCGGTCAGCTCTTCATTGCATTTCTGAATCAGGTCTTTCGTAAGATGCGGACAGTTTTTCAACGGCAGTTTTTCAGAAACCACCATACTTGCAAATGCGAGACAGGTGCGGTACCCACAGTCGCCGCAATTGGTTTTAGGAAGAATATCTCTGTAAAGGTCAACCACAGATAATGCCATGATATCCCTCACATGGACAGCTTTTCTGCGATATTACGCATCTGAATTCCGTGGACCAGGGAAGCGCCCCCTCTTATTGCCGTTACCACATGAACCGCCTCAGTCATTTCAGACAGATTAGACCCTTTTTCCAGGCATGCCTGGGTATAGGCATCTATACAGTACGGGCACTGGATGGCGTGGGCTACTGCCAGAGCGATAAGCGCTTTTTCCCTCTCTGTGAGCTCTCCTTCAGCAAACACAGCACCATAATAATCAAAGAATTTGTCCGCCAATTCTTTTGATTCTTTTCCAATCTCTTCGAACTTAGGTAAATCTTCCGGTTTGTAATAGGTCTCCATCTGGAAATCCCCCTTGTTTTAGTGATCAGTAATCAGTGCCAGTGATCCGTTAACTTTTCGACTTTCGACTTTTAGACCTTTGCTTCATGTCTCAGATCTTTAAACGCTTTCGGACCCCATGTCCCTGCATTGTAAGGCAGAAGGGTTTCAGTCCGATCTCCACATATTTCACATTCCTCAAGTATGGGTGTCAAAAAAGACCAGCAGAGCTCTACTCCGTCCTGCCTCCAGAAAAGCATATGATCCCCAAGCATACAGTCGAGAAGCGCTTTCTCATATGCATCAACGAAAAACCCGGAATTATCCTGAAGATAATTGAAATCCATGTTGACTGATCTCAGACACATCCGGGCGCCGGGTTTTTTTGTTTGAAAGGTTAGCGATATCTTTTCGTCCGGGTAGATTCCAAGCACCAGTCTGTTGGCAATAATGCTTTCACGTAATGTCTGGGGAAACATGGAGTGAGGGACCTCTCTGAACTGGATATGGATTTCAGTCAGTTTTTTTTTCAACCTTTTTCCCGATGTTAAGAAAAACGGGACACCCTTCCATCGCCAATTATCTAGAAATACTTTCATCATTGCGTAAGTGGGGGTCAACGACTCAGAGCTGATACCCGGTTCATCGCGGTAGGCAGGGACCCTCTTTCCATCAACCGTGCCGGCACCATATTGCCCAACCACAAGATAATCCTGGATACTCTCAACGCGAAAGGGTCTGAGGGATCGATATACCTTAACTTTTTCATCCCTTACCCGGGCTGCCTCAAATCTTGAGGGAGGCTCCATAGCTGTTAAGGCCAGGAGTTGCATCATGTGGTTCTGAAACATGTCCCTGAGGACGCCTGCCTGCTCATAATAACCTGCCCGGTGTTCTACACCCAGAGTTTCGGTAGCGATAATATGGACGTGGTCAATAAAGTTTCTATTCCAGAGCGGTTCAAAAATGGCATTTGCAAAACGCAATGTCAGGATATTTTGCACGGTCTCTTTTGCCAGGTAATGATCTATCCTGAATATTTGATGCTCTTGGAAGTATTCATGAATCGTATGATCAAGTTTCATGGCTGATGTGAGATCCCGGCCAAAAGGTTTTTCCACCACGATTCTTGACCAGCCGGCGCCGCCGACTCCTTCTTTCGAAAGACCTGCCTTGCCCAGCATTTCTGCGTTGGACTCGTAAAGTGACGGCGGAATAGCAAGGTAGAAGACCCTGTTACCCCCGGTTCCATATTTTCCCTCCAGTTCCCGGATCGACCCTGCCAGATTTTCATAAGATTTAACATCTTTATACTCGATTGAACGATAATACAAAAATTCAGAAAATAGCTCCCATTCAGAACCATTCACTTCGTTTAAGCTCAAACAGACCTCTTTCATCCTGCCCCTGAATTCATGATCATTCAGGTTTGTGCGACCACAGCCTAAAATGACACAGGGTTCCGGCAAATCACCCTTAATGAACAAACTGAAAAGTGAAGGAACGATCTTTCTGGCAGTTAAATCCCCCGACGCTCCCACAATTACGATTGTACAAGGATCCGGTCTCTTCTGTTCCTCGCATGGCTCCACATTAATTTCATGATCCTGTATGGTCATTGTCGCCATTAGAGGGGCGCTGATGTTGCTGTTGTCATGCTGTTTTTCCATTGATCGAAACCCTTAGGGCTCGCGCAAAAATAACTTCACATTTTTGCGCGAACCCTTAATGATTCAAATTCCAGTCATAAAACAGATATTCAATCTTTATGCGGTTTATGTTTTGTTTTAAATAGGCGGCCTCTTCATCCGCATTCAGATACCTGAGCAAATATTGAAATATTTTTTCTTTCCCACCAAAGTCCTTTTTATACCAGTTGAATATCTGAGAAAGAAATATCTTATTCTTTTCAGGGAGAATAAGAACTTCAGAACTGTTAATAAAGTTTTTTGCCGCCATGTCCAACTGCTTGTCAATGTGATCGGCATCATAGAATTGAATCGGAGGACATGAGCGTGATCCGCAAACAAGAGCAAAATGGATTCTCGGGTCAATGTCTTCAAGACTTAAATCCCCGCGTGGATCGTTTTTCTTAAACAAACGAAACGGCCTGTAAGGAGGCCGTGAATTACCCCGTAAAATTCCGTGTTCAATTTCATCGGCTGTGAACGAAAAATTGGCAACCCGGTAGGAAATGTTGGCAAAAAAATCAGGGATCTCCCGGACCGAAGAAGTTATGCCCAGTTCCACAATCCCATGGACAACAATAGCATTATATAGATTGATCCAAAAAGCCTTTTTCTGCGATGGAGCATAAAGTAATGAAGGGTCGAAAGCTTGAAGCTGGGAGGCGGTTTCCTGGTAACTGCCATATTCGGGTGAAGCCTTCATGGCCTCATAATTAATACGGCCTCGATTCAAGTCGTAGAATTTGTCTTTTAAATCCCCGATGGAGGTCATAAGTCTGGAAGCAACATTTTCAGATGGTATCTCCAAGGTCTTGGACAATTCATTGAGAACTTTCCTTTTCTTGAGCCGTTGGGCGCCACCCGGTATTAGCCGGGAAGCGGCATGCGTGTCTTTGGCGTAATATTCATATACGAGATCGATGAAAAGGGCTGCTGTCCAGGAGAAGCCCGAAGAGCCATACCCTTTTCCGGTATGGGAATCAAAATACTCGTGAAAACCAAAGCGAATGGGCAGTTGAATAATGTCCTGCTTCATGTCATCGGCTTTTTCCTGATACCCATAGTTCTTGAGACCTTGAGAAATCATCCAGTTGATATTTATCCATACAGGCCCCCTCCAGTAGTTATTAGGATCAAAATCCTTTTTTGTCATGTCATAGTTGGGGATAGTAAAGCAATTTCCCTGGTGGAGCGCACAGAAAGAGAGGGAATTAATCGTGTCATATAAGATTTCAGCCTGAGTCTTTGATGCAGCCCCTGCAAAAAGCGGCATGAAACTGGCTGCCGTGGCGGCATGAATACGCTCTCCGGCTGTAAGATCAAAAGATTCAAATTTTCTGCAATCCGCACACCAAAGGCCTTCAGAAATTGCGCTGGTCGAAAGCGCTACCCATTCATCGATTTCAGTAGCGTCTTCATTCAGCGCTTTTGCGATCTCCTTGAGATCACGGTTTGCCTTGCAAAATATGGAGTTAAACAATACGTCCTGTATTAGAAACGGGCACTGATTGTAAATTTCCTTTTCATTATATTTGAGACGTCTGAAAAGGTCCACAAGATACACGTAACGGTCATATTCATCGTCGCTGGGACGCTGCTCAGCAGGAATCCCGTGTTTGAGATCCTTGCGTTCATAAACGGGTAGATCCTTTTTACCAAATTTTATTCTACTCAGAGGCACATCCCATGCCGGTGAGTTGTCAAGCCCGGATTCCCACGGGTGTCTGAGATAAACAAGGCCGGAGTGGTCGGGATCCCTTTCCCTGTAGAAATATCGATGGCATGCCAAAAGCTTGGGAAACATTGTCTTTAAAAATTCTCTGGCCATACCCCGGTCTTTTGCTTTTCTGTAAATATGCAGGCATGCTGTGGCATGGACTGGCGGCATGGTTATACCGCTGGTAAGTCTGTTGCCGGGAGTCTGCCAGAAATCGGGTTCAGGGAAATAATCGCCAAGGGCCTGCGGATTGAAAACGATCTGGGGGATCATACCATTGGGCCACTGATGTTCGAAAAGTGAGAGAATCTCCTGTTGCGCCCTGACCTGATTGTAATGAGCGTACCCGATCGCAATAAAACCAGAATCCCAGTTCCATTGATGAGGATATAAACTCGGGGAGGGCTTTGTATAGGATCCGGTCCAGTTCCGGTCCAGGATCTGCCTGGCAATTTTGACATATTCTTTGAAGCCCCTGGTTGAATAATTCCCGAGCAATGACTGCTTTCTCCCTTTCCACAGGTCCTATTTTTTGTCCGAAGTCACAACTGCATGACCGCCAAACTCACGACGAAGGGCTGCGACCACTTTGTCGGAAAATGAGTCTTTTTCTTTAGATCTGAACCTTTGCATCAATGACAACGCGATCACTGGAGCGGAAACCCCGGTGTCTATCGCTTGCTGAACTGTCCAACGTCCTTCCCCGGAGTCATCCACGTGTCCCCGGATATCTGAAAGCCTGTCATCATTCTTAAAAGCCGCTTCTGCAAGTTCGAGCAGCCATGAACGGACAACACTTCCCTGGTTCCAGAGATGAGCGATTGCAGAAAAATCAAGAAACTCAGAATACTGGGAAGCCTCCATGATCTGAAACCCTTCACCGTAGGCCTGCATCATGCCGTATTCGATGCCATTGTGGACCATCTTAACAAAATGACCTGCACCAATGGGTCCACAATAGAGACAGCCATCTTCAGGGGCAAGGGTTTGAAAAACAGGTTCAAGATGTTTATAGATTTCTTTTTCTCCTCCGATCATAAGGCAATATCCCTTCTCAAGGCCCCATATCCCCCCACTCACACCCGCATCGACAAAATGGATCTGTTCGTCAGCAAGCAGGTCTGCCCGCCGAATATCGTCTTTATAGTTGGTATTTCCCCCGTCCACAATGATGTCGTCGGGTGATAACAGGCCTTTAAATTGATCAATATGGTCATCCACGGTAGCGCCTGCGGGCAGCATTAGCCAAATAACACGAGGCGGTAATAGTTCTTCCACTACCGTTTTCAAAGAATATGCACCGACGGCGCCTTCTTTCACCAGATCGTCCGTCTTTTTCCGGGTGCGGTTGTAGGCAACGACGTCATGCCCGCCCTTCAAGAGGCGCTTTGCCATATTCATGCCCATCCGTCCCAAACCGACCATGGCTATTTGCATGTCTTCACCTCGCTGAAACTGTTACGTTTACCCTGCCGTTAGGGTTTATTCAAGTATGCTTGATTCAGGGTGTTTTTTAATCCAGTCTCTCCATATTGTGTCTTCAAACGGAATCTTTGGAAGCCGCCTCTTGAAAAATTTCCCCTGGATGGACATGAGCCCCTTCTCGAACGGATACCACAGGCTTCCCGTTTCTTTGTCATACAGCACGAAAGTGTTTTCGTAGGTCCAGCCGGAAGGAGCAAGTGTCAAAATCTGTCCATCGATCCGGCGGCTGTACACAGCCGCTAAATCCACGAGCGGTCAGTAGCCTACTGCAATTTTTCTTTCGCCTATACTCGTGTTGGCGATCTCGTGTCTGGAAAGTTTAAGAACAGAATAGGCTTGTTCCGTTGAATTTTCTGTGACACCAATAACACGGAGATTTTGGGGAATATTACCGGTATCACGACTCAGGTATGAATCGTCGAGCGGAATAATGGTGTTTCTTCCTATTCCGTATTGAAACTGTTCCGGCCTAAAACCGATGGATTTAGCCTGGGTAACGTCCCAGCGTTCCCCTGTTCTATCTACTATATATGTTTTGTCCCTTTCCCCGATAACAAAAGAGTCAGCGAATCCGACTATAAAAAAGCAGGTCGCAGTCAAGCTCATGATGAGAGTCATAAATATGTGTCTGATTACACCTACCCTTTTATCATTGGAATCCATCACCTTACTCCTTCAGGTTTTTACCTCCACGAAACCGGTTCTGTAATCCTCATCTCCCATCGAATGTTGTTTACTTTCCATTCAGGGACCAGTCGTAATCAAGGTATTTCACCCTGATTTTGTCCCGGTTGGCTTCCAGATGGCTTCTTAGATCGCCCCTGGCATATTTAAGGAAAAACCCTACGATATCTTTGTTAAAATCCCCTGAAAACCATTCAAATATCTTGCTCACATAAAGCGTATTTCCTTTTAGATAGTTGAAAGATGGATTATTGATAAACCCTTCAGCAGCTTCCTCCAATTGTCTGTTCAGTGATATACCCAGATATGGTTCCGACCTGAGTGGCGGACAATCCTTTGAAGCGCAATTTATGGCAAAATGTACACGGGGATCTTTAAAGCGCTCTCTTAGAATATTGTGCTCAATATCATCCAGAGTGAGGATATCACCATCAATATGGCAAAGCTTCTTCTTCCACGGATTGGTAATCCAACCTCCCAGGTCCTTAATGGACTTCACCCCGGGATAACCGGTCAGGATCAATTTGATTGTCCAGGCATTATAGGCGTTAACATAAAAGGCAAACTGCTCATTTCGGGAAAGCGCTTTTGTGTCGGTATTCTCAAGGACCTTGAGATATTGGTCCAGCCTGGTCTCCTCATTTTTGAATCCCTGATAATTCACCACACCATTTTCCACATATTTCTCAAGGAGTTCAGCGTAAAGACCAGGGTCAACTTCCTCACCCGAACAGGTATGGGTCCCCTGACCGGAAGAACTCAAAAACAGAGCTGCAAATAGGATAAACAACGATACTGTTTTTCTGGTTTTCATGAGAGACTCCTTTCATTCCGGAGTGTTCTCGGATTCAGTGGGTTGTTGAAGGAAGAAGATATCAGGTTTCTTTCGCCGTAACCTGTGAAAAGGGCACTGGCTGTTATAGAGTAGAAAGGTTGATTGTCCGGGAAGCTGTAGCGGTATTAGGCCCTGAAGCGTAGAATAAATCTTCAGGGCTTTTGAAGTATTTAAAAACGGCCGGTTTTCGCATGAAATGCCGGCATCCGGACCCTAATCAGACACTACAATCTTTCCTTTTGTTTTCATTTTACCATCTGCAATAACTACCTCATATTCATAGGTGCCCACCTCAACGAATTGTAGCGTCGTGGTGCCTGCATAAGGTAGAAAGCTGGTCACATAGCAATTTCTGGAATCCAAGAAAAAGCCAGGTATTTTCATGTTGGGGTTTGCAGTAACATCTCTACATGTCTTACCTTCTTCAAATACGATTTGAACCTCAATTTCCGGAACCCCGCTCAACCATACAACAATGGTATTTTTTTTGACATATCGGGTGGCGGGATCAATAAGAAAACCCGCAAGTTTACCACCCTCGTTGTCAGGTTCAATCTTCACAAGTGCAGCGCTTGTGAAGGTCTGGGCAATTGCAGGGCCTGCAATAAACATCATCATCGTTACAGCCAATAGAATCGTACCAAACAGAAATGAAATTTTTACTTTTTTCATTTTACGCACTCCTCTTGTGATAATTAGTTATTCTCAAT
>JAFDJF010000491.1 GCA_019307645.1 Deltaproteobacteria bacterium | reverse complement strand
GTCCAGCTCGGATTGCCCATACCCTACGATGCGGATGTCCTGCATGCGGCCGTAGATGTTCAGGCTGTCCATATTGATAACGGCTGCGGTCTTGGTGAGCGGATAAATGGGATTGGTGGCATAAAAATCCGAGCCCAGCAGCCCCTGCTCCTCGGCCGTGACTGCCAGGAACAGTATGGACCGTGAAGGAGGGGAGCCGAGCTTCTGGAAGGCCTCGGCCAGCTCGATCAGGGCGGCAGTACCCGTGGCATTATCCAGGGCGCCATTGTAGACTTGGTCCCCTTCCAGGGCCGGGTCCCGGCCGAAATGATCCCAGTGTGCCGTGTAAATGATGTATTCATCCTTGTGATCTGAGCCGGGCAGGAGCCCGATGACATTCCGGGACACGGAGTCCCTGATGCTGTTGTTCAAGGCGAGGCTTGCCTGCAGTCCCAGGGGGACGGCCTTGAATCCGGGCTGTTCCGCTGATTTTTTGAGTGCGTCATAATCCTTGCCGGCGGCCTCGAAGATGGCGTGTGTGGTCTCCAGAGTGATCCAGGACTCCACGGCGCATCGGGATGCATTACCGTCTTCCGAAACGAGGCTGAAATTGGGTCCGGTCCAACCGTTCTGCACCACTCCCCAGCCGTACGCTGCTGGAACTGTTTCGTGGATGATGACGGCATAGGCCGCTCCCTGTCGGGCCGCCTCCTCGTACTTGTAGGTCCAGCGGCCGTAATAGGTCATGGCCCTGCCGTTGAAAAAATCAGGGGCCTGTGTGGCGAAGCCCGGATCGTTGACCAGCATGATCACGGTCTTCCCTTTGACGTCGATCCCCTCGTAATCGTTCCATTGGTATTCGGGTGCCACGATCCCGTAGCCGACAAAGATCATGTCGGAGTCCTCAACCACCACCTTTTCCTGGACACGAAGAGTCACGCCCACGAAATCGTCTCCGAACGTGAATTTCAGGGGCTTTGTGCCTCCGGTAATCTTCAGATCTGTTGCAGGGGTGGCTGTGATCTCCACCATCGGCACGTCCTGGAAATAGCTGTCCCCGTTCCCGGGCTTAAGCCCCACTTTCTTGAATTCCGATTTGATATACTCGATGGTCTTCTCCTCACCCGGTGAAGCGGGGAACCGGCCTTCGAATTCATCCGATGCGAGAACCTCCACGTCTGCGGCCAGCTCGTCTGTACTCAGACTGGCTAAGGCAGCCTCCAGGTCGTGGGTTTTCTGACTGCATGCAGAAAAGACGAGAATGAATGACACGAATAACAGAAGATAAAGTCGTTTATTATTATGCATATGAATACTCCTCCTAATGGAATGGTTACCCTTGGATTTTTATAAATAACCGTAAAAAAGTCAAACAGAAATACGGAATTGGAAGCATTTCCAAAACCGTGATAAAGCAACATTAAAGCAATCTTAAACGCCAGCTCACCCGGCTGATCTAATAATCACCACGGTTTTGGAAACGCTTCGGAATTGAATTTTACAATTACCGCTGCGAGTACGGCTCCATAAGATTCCCGAGTTTTCGCAGGTCCTCCTGCTCGCTTCCCGATCTTTTAAAAGCTTTTACTTTCACTTCAAAATCCTCATTGACCAGGCCGTAGAACATGAAGTTCCGAGCGATCCAGACGCCCTGGGCCCTGGTGTTGAGGGTCGCCAGTTTTTTGCCGCCGCTGTCCAGGAGCCAGTAGGTGTTCACGGTGTTGCCCTCATCCTGCGCCCCTGTGATAAAAATATTTCCCCCCGGCGTTTGTCTCAGCTCACTCAGGATGGGGTGTTTGTCGTAGATGGATTTCTTGTAGTTGGTGATGACCTTGCCGAAACGGTTGAACCAGTCCGGATTGCGCGACCGCATCATCTCGGCATAGCGGTCTCGCCAGCTCTTGAGGTCCGCATTGGTCACCTTCCTCGGTTCGGGTAGAGGGGTAGCGATCTCTTTCAACAGGTTCCCTTCGAAATCATAGACCTGGAGCTTCGTGCTCAATCCATCAGAGAAGAGCAGTGTATTTTTTTGGAAATGGCACCAGGCGAACATGGGAGTGAAGGGAACCGGGGCATCGGCGCCCATGCTCTCAAAGGAGATGCGTGAGATGTACTCGGACCTCTTACTGCGGCTTGAGGCAGCGCCAGTCGAATCCAGTAGGATGATCTGCTGGGGATAGATGTGATAGAAATAATCCTTTTCCTGCTTGGGTTTGGCGATTGTATTGAATTTTGTGAGGTAACGCCCATCGGGGAGGCACACGGCGGAGCTCACGCCGAACCGCTCTTTCAGATCGATCTTGATTATCCTGACGAGCTTCCCGGAGAGGTCCAGGACCGTAAACCAGGGGTGCCCGTTGAAAGCCTCCGTGAAGAACAGCTCCTCATCCGGTGTAAAGCCGAAGGAAACGCCTTCCTTACGCTGGATCTCTCCGGGACCCTGCCCTTCGCCACCGAATCTGCGAAGATAGCGGCCCTCGGCCGAGTAGACCTTGATAAAGGCATCGGACTGGTCATAGATATAGATGTTCCCGTCCGGGCCCTCTGCAATGTGGCGCGGGTAGATGAGTTCGCCTTCTTCGCCGAGCGCTCCGATCTGGAAGGATTCTTGCCCGAAGGAGAGCAGAACCAGCCCCAGAATCCCTAATATAAGCATGAACCTTTGTCTCATCTTTGCCCCTCCCAGACGAGTCATATTATAGAATTATCATGAAACCTTAACTATATAAGAATATATATTACGTAGGAAAGCGAAAATATGTTCCGTTCAAAGTTGATCCGGCGGGCTTGAATATATTTTTCCTTTCAGTGGTATACTGAAATATGATGGCAGTCGAATATAGGCAGAATAGGTAAGGCAGGAAAATGAACGTTATTGAGACACACAAACTCACGAAATACTACGGCAAGGACATGGGCATCCTTGACCTGGATCTCGAGATCCAGGAAGGCGAGATCTTCGGATTCATCGGTCCCAACGGCGCCGGCAAGTCCACCACCATACGCACATTGCTGGGCCTGATCTTCCCCACCAGCGGCAGAGGCTCCATCTTCGGTAAGGATATCGTCAAGGAAAGCAGGAAGATCAAACGAGACATCGGATTCATGCCCTCGGATGTGAACTACTACGAGAAGATGGATGTGGCCGAGCTGCTGCACTATTCCGCTGATTTCTACGGCGTGGACTGCGCTGCCCGGA
>JAFDJF010000490.1 GCA_019307645.1 Deltaproteobacteria bacterium | reverse complement strand
TTCGAGCAAATGAACGGCATCTTTCCTGTTTTTGGCATGCGCGGTGACGCCAGCGCCAGAGACGTTAACATGGACGCCGGTACTATTCTGGTTAGGCCAGAAGAGTGCGAGGGTCAGCCCTGGTTTCTTCTTCATAAGACGGCCGTAATAGTAGGTGTTGACTATTCCCACGTCTCCGAGACCGGCTGCTATGACTTCCATGACTTTAGTATCGTTGGAAAAAGGCGGGGCAGCCAGATTGGCAACCCATCCACGTATTATTTCCTCGGTCGTGGCCTCTCCATACTCGGCGATTAATGAAGCCACCAGGGACTGATTATAAACTTTTTTGGACGTGCGAAGAATAAGCCTTCCCTTCCACTTAAGATCACCAAGGGCCTCGTATGTGCTCAGTCCAGACAGATCCACTTTTTCTTTGTTGTAGACAATGGTTCTAGCCCGGACCGAAAGTCCAAACCAGCGATTCTGTGGATCGCGCAGGTGGGCCGGAATGTTCTGCTCTAAGGTCTCGGAAGTAACGGGTGAGAGGACGCCTTCCTCTGCAGCGTACCAGAGGTTACCAGCGTCCACGGTAATGAACATATCGGCCGGTGTGTTGGGTCCTTCGGCCTTCAATCGTTCTACTAGCGCACCAGCCTTTGCAGTGAGATATCTTATCTTGACGCCGGTATTCTGGGTATAGGTGTCTAAAATGGGTTTTATGAGATGCTCCTTTCTGGCCGAATAAACCACTACCTCCTGGGCGAATGCGCCCGAGATTGAGAAGAGCAGAAGAAATGTAACGATTGAGGTAATAAGCAAACGCGGTTTCATAACTCCTCCATAAAAACGGTCCTATTGAGCCTACAATTCCCCTGGCCAGCACTCTGTCTTTCATAGTTCATTGGAAACTTTGTGGTTTTTGAAGGATCGTAAATTTTGTTGTGCCCTATTAATTTAGGTGCACCTAAAATACAGCTCAAAAAAAATGGCGCATCGCCTTTCAAGGCTGGTCTTGGCGTAATTCCTCAAGACACTCGGCGATACAGGGCTCGCAATCCACGGTAATGCTTTCAGCTTCGCAGAAAGAATCAAACTCGCTAATCCACCTTGCGCGGCAACGGGGGCAGCGCTCCACAAACTCCAGGTACTGGACCAAGCGATCCACGATTTTGCCTGGAATCGCATGCTCCATCTTACACGCTGCCTCTTCGGCCTCATTCTGGTCCACAGCAAGAACCTTGGTAAAAAACTCTCGAAGGGTCTCGTGACGAAGAATTACATCTTTCGCGAGCCTCTTGCCTTTGGGCGTCAGGGTGATCAGGTCATATGGGGCGTAATTGATAAGGCCTTTGTCCGCTAGCAGACGCAATGCACCAGTAACGGAGGAAGCTTTGACCTGTAGGCGGGCGGCAATATCTTTGGCTCGTGCAGCCTGCTTTTCTCCCACAATGTGAAAGATAGCCTCCAGGTAATCCTCCAGGCTGTCACTGATCATCTGTCGGGATGTCAAAATATGTTCCTTTTGCAAAGAGACCGCGATAATTTAGGGACGCCTAAATTATTAACCTGCCGCTAATTGATTGTCAAGTTAATTTTTCTCTAAAATTTCTTTGATTGATTTGTTAAGCTTCTTAAACACAGAAATTATAGGCAAAGGAGAGTATGCTGGAGATTTAGCTTGCACATATAATAAAATTATGATTACTCCATAGTCCCATTTATTTAGCGTATCCAAATCAAGAATTTCTTTAGGGTTCGAATGATTCCAACGAAGTACAAGAAAAAAAGGAAAGATTTTGAAAAACAGGCCCTCAACCACCTGGATTTGCTCTATTTTGGTGCCCTCAAGTTAACAGGCCACCGTGAAGACGCCGAGGATCTGGTCCAAGAAACCTATAGAAAAGCTTTTAATCGCTTTAATCAACTGAGAGACCTGGAGAAATGCAGGGCTTGGCTTTATAAAATCATGATCAATACGTGGAAGAATTGGAGCACGAAAAGATCCAGGGAATTTTCCCCCGATAATCTAGAGGAGTGGGAGGGGGCCATGACTCAATATGGCATTGTCAAGCCCCAATCGCATCAAATGGATCCCGAGGCAGATCTAATACATAAGGAGCTATGGGAAGCCGTGGAATCTGCCCTCACTCATCTTCATCCAAATTACAGAATGGCTGTTATCCTCTCGGATATTGAAGGATTTTCTTATAAGGAGATTTCGGAACTTATGGAGTGGCCCATGGGCACGGTCATGTCCAGGTTGTCCAGAGCAAGGGGTCTTCTCGCTCGCATCCTAGCAAAGTATAAAGAAGAGGCTTGAAACCCGAGATGAATAAGAAAATTGGAATAAATTTGCTGGAATTTTGTCTTGTTGTTGAAAGGATTATTAAATGAGTTGCTCTTTCCGCGAATATTTGTCCCCTTACTCCGATGGGGAACTTGATACCCTGAAAGCAGAGGAGATCAAAGAACACCTGGAGACTTGTGGCCTCTGTCGGGAAGAGCTGAATTTTATGGTCCAAATTCGTAATTCCCTGAAACACGGGGCAGCTTCCACGGAAGCTCCTCTCCACTTGAAAGAGAAAATTCTGGGTGAGACCCGCCAAGCACAGCGCGAGGTCTTCATTCCTCGGTTGAATTTTGCCCGTGCGTCTACGCTGGTTGCTGCGGTGTTGTTTGTTTTTATGCTGACCTTCTATTATTGGCCACAGGGAAAAGACGCCTTTACGGATCTCGTCGACACCTTGGTGAAATACCATGCCGTATACGGACCGGGAGGGAAATCGCTAAGGCTTGAATCTTCCGACTCACGAGAGGCCGCATTATGGTTCAAAAAGAAGCTGGGTTTGGAGTTTTCGGTTCCCAATGCAGCTTTTGCGGGATACAGTCTGAAGGGAGCGGATGCGTTTGAACAAGAGGGCAGAAAGTTTGCCTATTTGAAGTATCAAGATGACGGTAAAATAGTTGGCTATATAATTTTTAAAGATTCGGCATTCTCCATAGATCTGCCTGAGACTGTGACTGTAGGTAAAATTAAATTACAAGTCGGAAAGAAGGAAGAAACCAATATGGCAGTGTGGAAAAAAGAAGGGCTCGTCTACCTTATCCTTCCCCTCAAAATCATCCCCCTTTCGTATCTGAAAGGGATGGACTTACTTGTAATTGAAATCGAATGAAACAGTCGTTGATACATTCCATTTGTTCGCCATCCGGTCGTATCTCATCAGTTCTTGCGGGGTTATCTTGATAAAAACTTTATACTTCCCTTTGCCGGGAAGTGAGGCGTTACGTCCATAGTGAAAAAACCCCCCAAGCATGGCCGGAACATCTATTTGGAGAATTCTGTCGCTGCTGAGATTAACAAACACCGCTTCCATGTCCAGATATGGGATGAATTTACCTGTCTCAGTGTCGAAGACTTTAACCTCTGGATGATGCGTGGGTTTCGGGTTCATCATGGCCATCTTTTTCCAACTGGTCATCACCATTCCTTTCTTGGGGGACTCCATATAAAACTCAATTTTCATATCCCCAACGATCCTTGTGCCGACGAGATCTTCTTTGCCGGCGGGACTAACTCCCGGAAACAAAAGAACAAAAGAACTCACAACCGCCAAAACGTACGCTACTTTTTTCATCCCTCTTTCCTCCTTTTTTAGGGTTTTCTAATAAGACAATTTTTCGCAGAAATTATTCCAGGAAATTATTTTGGAATAAAAATCCGCTTTTTTTGTCTAGATAAAAGAACCTGAAGAGGCAGAGAAGGGAGAATAACGATGAAAAAGCTATGTGCGATTTTCACTGTGTGCTGGTTGCTTGTTCTGGCATCTTCACCATTTCTACACACTCTGAGGGCTGAAGAGAAGGAAGTCATAGTTAAGAATTTTACCTTCAAACCCGATGAGGTTTTGGTTCCCGCTGGTGTGACGGTGATCTGGGTCCAAAAGGATAGGGCTCCCCATACTATTACAGCGAAGGATGGAACCTTTGATTCAGGGAAACTCACTAAAGGAGAGAGATTCGCTCAGACATTCCCTAAAAAGGGAACATTTGAGTACACATGTCAATTCCATCCTTCGATGAGCGGAAAAGTAATCGTAAAATAAGTGGGTTTTTGAGGGCATATTTCTGTCCCTCATACCGATTGATGGCAGAAGGGTTTGCATAGTATCTAGCCTGTTGATCTTTCTCACGTTTAACATTTAAAAAGTAGCGTACTCGAGGAGGTGGACCATGAGCCGAGAAGTACTAATCAGCCTAACTTCGGTTTTAGTCTTGGTCTTGGTCGTTGGCGGGGTGCTAGTGGGATCGGATCAGTCGGCGTGGTCCGACCACGAACTGATCATTACTGCCACCCACATCAAGAAAGCCCCGACCGGGTTGGATGACCGGGTCTGGGAAAAGGCCCCGGCGGTGCTGATACCCATGAATGGTAGAGAAAGTATCGACGGCAAAGAAGAGACCGTTTTCACCAGGGTGGTCTACACAGACGACAGCATATATTTCCTGTTCAAATGGAATGACCCGACCAAGAGCGTGACCTCCCGACCCTGGAGATTCGACGGCGACAAGTGGATTCGGCTCAAAGGCGACGAGGACCGGATTACCCTTTTGTTCGAGGCCTCCCGGATCAACCAGTTCGCCACCAAGGGCTGCGTCGTGGCCTGCCACGGCCCAGGTTACGAACCCAAAAAAGAATGGACGTTCGCCACCAAGACCGCGGCTGAGGCTGGTGATTTATGGGATTGGAGGGCGGTCGGGTCGGCCCCCTGCGAATGCGCCGTTGACGGTTGGCTGACCGTG
>JAFDJF010000489.1 GCA_019307645.1 Deltaproteobacteria bacterium | reverse complement strand
TAGATCACTTATGTAGACCGCATGGCTATGTACACCACCCCTCCGGGGTGAACCCAAAGTCGGGCCCTCCGGACCCGGATTTTTACTTTTGCGCGAACCCTTGACGATTCCGTAAAAAGTCGTCACTCCGGTGAAAACCGGAGTCCAGACCAGCTGGAACCATTTGATATAACTGGATTCCGGCTTTCGCCGGAATGACGAGAAATGGTGTTGCCCGACTTTTTACGAAACCATCAACCCTTAGCTCCTTTTAAAGGCTTTCCTCATAACGCCAGACCTATCGGTGACCTCCTGATTTCGAGATTCTGCGAAAATACATTTCGAAAAATTTCTCATTTTGGCCATAGCCGGAAGTTTTTTCTTTGTCGATATGCCTAACCAACTTATTTTATTATCGTTATCTATATCATTCAATGATGGCATGTTTCATGCTACAAAAAAAATGGGAACCATAGAAAAAATCAAGTTCTCTGCTGGAAATTGATCTAACTGGTTGTCCTGGGTGTTCAGGACAGATGTCCGCAGACAATCGGAATCCAATACTTTTTGCTATGCGCATGCAGTTTGCAATTGCTATGCGTTTAAAGCTTGGTTTTAATTGGAGGAAGGCTATGGAACATAGTGCCAAATACATTCGATGGTTTGAACACATCGGAATTGAGGATGTTTCCATTGTTGGGGGAAAAAATGCCTCTTTAGGAGACATGTACCGTGAATTGAAAGACAAGGGAGTTAAAATTCCCAATGGGTTTGCCGTAACCGCTGAGGCGTACCGGCATGTTATACAAGCTGCGGGCATTCTTGATGAACTCAAAGAGACCCTGTCCGGTCTGGATAAGGCCGATGTGGCCGATCTTGCCAAACGAGGAAAGATAGCGCGTGATCTGATTTTGGGCGCCGATATTCCCGATGATCTCTGGGGCGAGATCCGGGCCGCCTATGAAAGGCTATGCGATGAATACGGCTTTCATACAGATGTCGCAGTTCGCAGTTCCGCCACAGCAGAGGATCTCCCCACGGCCTCATTCGCCGGCCAGCAGGAGACGTATCTCAATGTAAGTGGGTACAACGCCCTGAAGGATGCCTGTGTCAAGTGTTTTGCATCGCTTTTTACAGACAGGGCCATATCCTATCGTATAGATAATAATTTTGATCATTTCATGGTTGCCCTCTCAATCGGGGTCATGAAGATGGTTCGTTCCGACTTGGCTACAAGCGGTGTGATGTTTACCCTGGATACGGAGACAGGTTTTCGGGATACGGTTTTTATTACAGGTGCCTATGGGCTGGGGGAAAATATTGTCCAGGGAGCTGTGAATCCTGATGAGTACTATGTCTTCAAATCCACTTTCAAACAAGGCTACCGGGCGATTATTAGAAAAACTCTTGGAAATAAGAAGCTGAAAATGATCTATGGCCGAGGGGATTCAAAGGCCCTGACACGAAATGTACAGGTGTCTGAGGCTGACCGAAGACGGTTCTGTATGACAGACGATGATATCCTCACACTGGTAGGTTATGCAATTGCCATAGAAGAGCATTACTCAAAAAAGGTAGGGGAATCCCGACCTATGGATATTGAATGGGCAAAAGACGGGATAAGTGGGGACTTGTTTATTGTTCAGGCCAGGCCTGAAACAGTACAGTCACAAAAGGCTATTGATTTTCTGCAAACTTATCATCTGGACAAAAAAGGTCGCGTACTTGTGAGAGGCAAGCGCGTGGGAGAAAAGATTGGAAACGGCAAAGCGCACTTCGTCCCGGATGTGGCGCATCTTTCCGCTTTTCAACCCGGCGAGGTACTTGTGGCAGATGCCACCACGCCCGATTGGGAGCCTGTGATGAAAACCGCTGCGGCGATTATCACAAACAGGGGTGGGAGGACCTGTCACGCAGCCATTGTCAGCCGTGAACTGGGGATTCCGGCTGTGGTAGGCACGGGAGATGCCACAGAAAGAATCCATACGGGGCAGGAAGTAACGGTCAGTTGTGCAGAGGGTGACGAGGGCATTGTGTATGATGGAATTTTCCCCTTTCATGTGGACAAACTGAGCCTCAGGGAGTTGAAGCGCCCGAAAACAAAGATTATGATGAACCTTGGAAATCCTTAAGAAGCATTCTCCCTCTCAATGATCCCAAATGATGGTGTGGGTCTTGCACGGATGGAGTTCATTATTAACAGTTACATAAAAGTCCATCCCATGGCACTTGTCCACCCTGAAATGATAACAGATGAAGGTATGAAGAAAAAAATAGATATACTGACCTCAGGTTATGAAAACAGGGCAGACTATTTTGTGGAAAAACTGGCTCAGGGTGTAGGGACCATTGCGGCGGCCTTTTATCCGAAACCGGTCATTGTGCGCATGAGCGATTTTAAGACCAATGAATATGCAAGTCTCATCGGCGGAGCGTTCTTTGAACCGGAAGAAGCAAATCCCATGCTGGGATTCCGCGGGGCCTCTCGTTACTATGATGAACGATATCGGGAGGGCTTTGCGCTTGAATGCCGCGCCATGAAACGGGTTCGTGACGAGATGGGATTGACCAATCTCATCATCATGATCCCCTTTTGCCGGAGGGTGGATGAAGGCGAAAAAGTGTTGTCCGAGATGGCCAAAAATGGTCTGCAAAGGGGGCAAAACGGACTTGAAGTTTACGTCATGTGCGAAATTCCAAACAACGTCATATTGATTGATGAATTCAGCAGGCTGTTTGATGGCTTTTCCATCGGTTCCAATGACCTGACCCAACTTAGCCTGGGAGTTGATCGTGATTCAGAACTGGTGGCCCATGATTTCGATGAACGAGATCCCGGCGTCATGAAGCTCATTTCCATGGCGATTCAAGGGGCCAGAAGGAACCACCGCCACAGTGGGCTCTGCGGTCAGGCGCCGAGCGATTATCCTGAGTTTGCAGAGTTTCTGGTGAAAGAGGGAATCGATTCCATATCCCTTAATCCCGACTCTGTTATGAAAATAACACTCAAAGTGAAAGAAGTGGAAGATAGGCTTTAGGGCTCGTGCAAAAATGTGAATTTATTTTTACGCGAACCCTAAATTGATAATAACTAGTGTCTGAACGAAAACTAGGATTTTTCGTCAAGGTCAAGGAAGATCAAAATTTTAACCGCAGGAATATATGTAATATTTTGAGGATTAAAATTTTTTTCTGACGCAGAGATT
>JAFDJF010000040.1 GCA_019307645.1 Deltaproteobacteria bacterium | reverse complement strand
TAAACAACAGGCAGTAATCCTGTTATTCAGTTTTTAGCTTTTTGTGTTTTTTAAGTCCTGCCACAGGTCCTCAACCTGTTTTCTGGCGTCATCAAGCGTTTTTTCGTTATTAACAACAAAGTCGGCATACCCCAGCTTCTCATCAATGGGTAGCTGAGATGCAATGATGTTTTCAGCCTCCTGATATACCACGAGAATTTTGTCAAACATATGCTGCATATGGCCTTCAATCAGCAGGGGAATGACTACCTGAATCACTGCATCAGGTGTTTTTGAAGTGATTTCATCCACCTGTTTCATAAATTCCTCCCCGATCCTTGGGTGTGTAAAGCTCTCAAGTTTCTTTCTTTTCTCGATATCGCTGAAAACGATCCCGGAAATTTTTTTCCTGTCCAGGGTCCTGTCTTCCTGAAGAACCTGCTCGCCAAAGAAGGAGACAATTTCCTTCCAGGCAGGTTCCTCCGGCTCAACAACCTTTCTTGCGAGAACATCAAAATCAATAATCGGAGCCCCCATCTCTTCAAGCATATTGGCAACAGCGGTTTTCCCGGTGGCTATGCCTCCTGTTACACCAAGGAGCAGATGTTTCCCATTCCCCTTAAGATTCTCCACCTGGGCAATATTGCCGTATGATTCAGGCAGTACCGGGCTGATATCAAGTTCTGCTCCCGCATAGCTTATTGGATAACGTATTCAAGTTCTGCTCCCGCATAGCTTATTGGATAACGTATTCCCCTGCGGTATAATTCTTCCATGCCTGCAAGGGCTTTTTCCATCATATCTGCAGGGACTGCCATAACCATATCTTCGTCCTGCGCATGCCCGTATCTGCGCTCACCATAACAGGGGATTGTCAAAGACGGTTTCCCGGTCAGATAGCACCTTGCTATTGCATCGGAACAGGATGACTCACCCACACAGAAAAACTCCATGACTTCATAGTTTTCAAACTGAAGTGAATTTATAAGAAGCATCATCTGGGCGGGATTTGCATAGATAAGCACAATGTCAGGTTCAAAAGGGTTGTAAACCAGAGGCGCCATGGCAACGGCTTCATACTTCCCCAGGGGCAGTCTTGGAATTGATGCCTCATATTTTTTACCGTCTTTTTTTGTCTTTACCCATACAATACTGCGAAATGTGCCGTCTTTCATGAATTCCGGAATATCTGAGAGTCCGATGATCGAAGAGCAGCCGGGGCCCCCAAAATCGTCTGCATCGGCGCCGACAGTCCAGTCAAAATTTCTGACCAGTGTAATAAGCTGGCAGAGGGTTTTTTTCTTACCCACCCTTCGCATAAAAGGAATGCTGTCCAGCGCCTCTTTTTTCTCCAGCATCTTGAACGCCACCGGAAACGATTTAAGCCGCATCAGAAGCTCAAGCCTTCGGATCAGTTTTTCCCAGTCTTTTTTTACCTTCATGCCGTCCCTCATTATTAGATTAATATTCATGAAAAAATTGCTATACAGGACCTGAATTCAAGTGTGCTGTGCGTAAATGTCTACCGGTGAATATCTTCCCTCTTTCAAAGCATTAACAAGATCCTGCTCATTATTTATAATATCATCAAAACGGGTTGCATAGCGTCCCACTTCAAAAACTTCATGGGCATCACTTCCGCCCGTAGCAGGAAGGCCAAGCCCGGCCGCAACTTTTGAAGCAAAATCATTTTCCTTTTTTGTTACTTTCCCGTTCATTACTTCCACCGCATCAACGGACTTTAACAGCGGCCTTGTCATTGCCTTCTCCGGAGTGAGGCCCACCTCATCTACGCCCACGATAAGAAATCCCCGGAACGGATGCGCAACGATCATAAAACCGTCTGCGCTAAGAACCTCAGCCCGCAAATCCTCCAGACTGATAATCCCCTTAATGTCCTTTTCCAGCCCGAAAACAAGCATGTCTCCCTGATTTGTCGTAATTTCATTGCCACTTAAGACAAGAAACCCATGCTTTTGCCGAAGCGCCTCAACATCGTTTTTGCGCCAGACATGGTTGTGGTCCGTCAGACAGACAGCATCCAGACCAATCCTCTTTGCCTCTTCGATAAGCTGATCTACGGGCGCTGAGCTGCAAGGGGAAGCAGGATAGGTGTGCACATGAAGATCGATCAGCGTCCCTCCGAATGTCTTTTCATATACAATCCGATCAATATCATTTTTGTCCGCAGGCCGGTCCTGGCCGGAGGAAACTGATGCGGATGCTGAGACCCACGGAAGGTCTGCGGATACGCTTTTTGTGTACTCATCAAATGTCAGATCAGGATTATCGGATTTTGCCTCCTGCCACTGCATGAGCCGGACTGCTTCTCTTGCGCTGTGTCCGCACTCTGCGAGAAGATTCGCGTAGTGCCTGCACGCCTTGCGGCCTACAAGTTTGAAAATTTTCTGGGTAAAATCCTTTTCATAAGCACTTGTATTAACCGCTTCGCCGAGAAACTGTAAGGCTCTCAGGCATTCAGGGGTTGTCCATCTGTTCCATTTTCCTTTGATAGAGAGTATGTTGAGATCTTCTATATTGAAGGATACATCAATTTCAAGACCGTAGACATCATCATCCAGAACACCGTGAACGGCCAAGGTGTCCCCATCTTTTTTTATACTAACCAGTTTGTTTCGCTGGAATTTAAGCATGCGTATCCTTTTTCCTTTTTACCCGCGATCTAGGTCAAATCAATGCCTTCGACCATTGAACTTCCGGGTGAAAATGCTGCACAGCGATTGAAAAGTCTGACATTGTCTCTGACCATCTGCTGGTATTGTTCCACAGGAATTTCTTCACCTTCAGGAAGCTGAAGTAACTGATCCTTCGTGAAGGACAAGATCACCCCCTGACAGCATTCTTCTATCATAAACCCCAGTTGCCTGCAGTCAGTGGCTTCTGCAACAAGTCCCTTGATAATCTTAAGCATTCCCGAACCTATTCTGACGCCCTTTATTTTCTCAAAGGCCTGGGTGATGTCCAGACATTCATCCTGACATGTACGATAAAATTCACCGGCAACGCTGGTAATCTCAAGATCCGGCAGTTTGACTGTTATTTGAACAAAGGCATCAGTCAGCGGGTCCTGAAGACGGCAGGTCGATTTAAGGGTCTGTTCATCAAGCTGTTCGACCGCGGTACATCTGTTTCGTGAAAAAACGAGTGGCCTTGGCATGAGTTGTAGTCCTTTTGTGGGGAAGTTTATATTTCAGCGCCAAGCGCTTCCAGATGAAAGGAGGGCGTGCCAAACTTGAGTTCGAATGCCTTTGCCCTGCGGTAATAAAAATGCAGGTCATAGTCCATGTCAACGCCGATGCCGCCATGAAGCTGCTGGGCGCTGAAGGCAACTCGCTGGCAGGCCTTGCTGGTAATGGCCTTGGCAATGGCCAGTTCTCTCGATGCCGGCATTCCCTCGCTCAGGCGCCACACCGCCTGATAGGTTGTCCATCGGGCAGCCCGGGCATCGATGTACATGTCTGCCAGTCGATGCTGCACGGCCTGAAAAGTTCCGATGGGCCGATCAAACTGTTCCCGCTCTTTGGTATATTTGGCAGTCATCTCCAGTTCCTGCTGCGCACCGCCGGCCGCCTCAGCACATTGTATTGCCGCAGCCTTTTCAAGAACAGACCTGACCATGGAAATGCCTTCACCCGGGTTTCCGAGGACATCATCGGATGAAACAGATACGTTGTCAAAATCCACCTGAAACTGTTTATCCGCCGCAATGGTTTTCACTGGGGTAAGGTTGATGCCCGGGGACTTGGCATCAACCGCAAATAAGGTAATCCCTTTCTCATCGCCCGGTGCCCCCGCAGTTCTTGCCACCACCAGGAGGTAATCGGCCACATGGGCATAGGGGACAAAAAGTTTGGTGCCGTTAATAACGTAACCGTCATTATTGCCGGTTGCAGGGGCAGAAACATATTTGGGGTCATAGACCGCGTCGGGCTCCTCCATTGCCAGGGTCAGGATGAGCTTTCCGGATACAACTTCAGGCAGAAATTTCTGTTTCTGTTCCTCTGTTCCCCCTTCCAGGATGGCAAGCGTTCCCATCACCGTGGCAAACATGGGGCCGGGCATTGCCGCACGCCCGAATTCCTCAAAGAGCACGGCCAGATCAAGCAGGCTCCATCCCATGCCGTTATAGGCCTCGGGCACGATAATACTCATCCAGTCGAGCTGGGCCATTTTCTTCCACAATTTGGGCGAGTAACCCTTTTCGCTCTCTTCGAGTTCACCTATCACGGTTTTAGGACACTCGGATTTAAGAAAATTCCGTGCCGAATCCCTGAGCATTTTCTGCTCTTCATTAAACGCAAAATCCATTTCTGATCCACCTTTCCGAACCTGAGCAGGGTCAGGTCCATACTATCGTTAAAATCCAAATTGATTTTTACCTGGATGGTGGCATTCCCAGCCCAACCATGGCAATGATATCCCTTTGGACCTCGTTCGCACCGCCTCCGAAGATGAATATCAAATCATCTCGGTGATGTGCCTCCGGCGCCCCATCTGCGGGAGCCAGGTTGTCCGGGGCCTGTATCTGGCCGTAAGGTCCCATTATTTCCATCAGCGTGTTGTCAATCCGGATGTTCAGCTCTGAGCCGAATACTTTGACTGCCGAGGCCTCGGCCCAGACAGATAGCCCCTTGGCCATGTTGTCAACCACATTGTAGTTAAAAAGCTTGAGAACCTCAACCTTTGCCAGCAGTTCCGCAAATTCATTCCTGACGCCCGGCTGGTCTATAGCAGGTTTCCCGTTGATTTTTGTCTTCTTTGCCCACTCGATTGTATCCTCAATACGGCGTTTCATTGCCAATGAGGGAACCAGCGCGATGCGCTCACGGTCCAGTTGATAAACAATAACCTCATAGCCTTTGTTTTCCTCGCCCATGAGGCAGTTTTTGGGAATCTTCACGTTATCGAAGAAGACTGCATTGGTTCGGTGACCGCCCAAGGTATAAATGGGCCCGATTTTAATGCCGGGTGTATCAATGGGAATCAGGAACAGCGATATGCCTTTGTGCTTTTTGGAAGGATCAGCATCTGTGCGGGCTGCAAGCCAAAGGTAATCCGCAATGTGGGCAAGGCTGGTAAACACCTTTTGCCCGTTGATGATATAATCGTCTCCGTCTTTGACCGCATTGCTAGTAAGGGAGAACAAATCAGTGCCGGCATCAGATTCAGTATAGCCTATGGCGATTTCCAGCTCTCCCTGTAAAATGCGGGGGAGAAACTCGCCCTTTTGCTCCTGGGTGCCGAATTGCATTATTGTGGGCCCCATCGCGTTTAGAGTCAATACCGGAAAAGGCGCCCTTTCGCTCCAAATGATTTCATAGAAGATGTGCTGCTCCATGAGGGAACGGCCCTGGCCCCCGTACTCTTTTGGCCAGCCGATTCCCAGCCATCCGTCTGCCCCCAAACGCCGAACGAATTCTTTGGACTTGGGGCCACCGTATTCACCTCTGCCGAAAACACCCGGATCATTTTTTTTGTTCATATTTAAAAAAATGTGCCCCTCTGCCCTGATTTCCGGCGTCAAATTCACGTTCAGGTACTCCTGAAATTCCCTGGCAAATTCTTCCTGTTCCGGTGTCAGTAAAAAATCCATAAAGGTCTCCTTCATTTTTCATATCCAGCAACCAACAACTAGAAACCAGCACCTGGAATCCGGCAACCAGCATCGCTAACCTGTGACCTCGAAATGGTCAATATCGAGGATGCTTGCCTGTCTTTGATTTTTATCTTTGAAAACCACTTTTACCCTTGCTCCGACTTTCAATTTTGATGGATCCGTCTCATTAACGAAATGACACAATCCTGTATCTGCGCCATCGAGCTTAATAATCCCCAGACCATATGGGGCTTTTTTGGGCTGATACAAATCTGAATACATCTCATTGACAACTGTGCATGCAGTCAACACGCCCTCGTTGCTCACTTCAACCCATTCATCGAGTTGGTCATAACAGGTACACACCGATTTCGGTGGGACATATACAATGTTGCATTGAGAACACTTCAGCCCCATAATTCGCTGATTATCTCTAAGTTCAGTAAGAAATCTGCTTCCTGTTTTACCGGCAGTTGACAACACGGGAAGATCAAAACGGTCATTTAATATCAACGGCTGTTCCATATATCATTCCTTTCAAGCCAGTTTCGATAATGATTAGCAGGTGTTCATCTAACCCTTGAACCTTTGAACCCTGAACCCTGAACCTCTTTCAAAGGTTCATCCCAAAGGATCTTGATATACTTGATATCCTCAAGAGAGCCTCTTCGCTCTTCAACGGGCTTCATCTCAATCTCAGTACGCATTCCCCGTTTTAGTTTGTTTTCTTCTTCTGAACGGGGTTTTACACTGATATAATTGCTAATCGGCATTCCTTCATCCAGCCAGGCAACCCCCATCAGATATTCATCCGGCACGGTTTGACCTTGAAGATCCATCTGAGGGATGTCTATGCGTTGCCATGTATCCAGATATCCTTTTCCGCTCAGTTCGACCCAGTTTTCCGGATATTCCGGCAATTTTATATGGCACATGGCACATACAATATAAGGGATGCGGAGGTTGCCGCATTGAGGACACCGGATGGCCCAAAATTTTCCTTTATTTGTCAACTCACCATAAAACTTTGTAAGATAGGGGCCGGCGGCAAACCTGAAATCAATGGTTAATCTGTTTTCCACAGTGATAAGTTCTTGATCTGTTTTATATGGATTGTCATTCTTCATTCCAGTCTCCTTGCCTGTAAATGTGTCCCCCCATTCTTTACCCTAACGTTGCATAAATCCTGTCGACAAAAACCGTTTCTCTCGCGCTATAGTGCATGAACTGCGCGTGTAGTCATGCTATTCTGAACCTCATGTAGTGTGAACTACACTTCGGGCCAGAAAATCATGCCCACACACACATTTCACGCATTCTAACACGTTTTTGTTCGAAGTTTTATGCAACGTTAGGGTTAATCCGGTGTATTGCTTAACAAATGCGCTGCAGTCCAGCTCTGACCGCCCCAGGCAGTGCTGAACGCCATGTGCGGTTTCCGGGTTATCTGGTGTTCTCCCGCATCTTCACGAAGCTGAAGTACACACTCGACCGGTCGCGACATGCCGGTTGAAGCGATTGCATTTGTAGCAAGAACCCCTCCTGAAGGGTTCACAGGGAACTCTCCTTCCATATCAAACACGCCTTTCTCTTCCAGCTTCCATCCTTCGCCCTTGTCACATAAATGATATTCCTCTATCCACTTGAGCTCCCCATAAGTGCATGGGGTATAGAGTTCAGCAACACTGATCTGTTTTCTTGGGTTCGTAATTCCGTTTCTTTTAAATAAATTGGTTGCCGCCACACTGAGGCTGTCCGTTGGAACAATGGCGCCTCCATAAGAAGTTTGCATCGCACTGTTGTGGGCAACCTCCCAGTCCTTTACCCAAATTGGTTTGTTGGTTATCTTTTTTGCCGCTGTTTCCGGTGTTATCACCATTGCTGCTGCGCCCTCAGAAGTCGGACACATGTCATAAAATCGTATGGGCTTTAGTATATAGGGTGATTCCAATATTTCATCAATGCTTTTTAATCCCAACTTAAGATGTGCCCAGGGGTTTCTGCATGCATTCTTATCCGCGCGCAGACGAACCATTGCAGCATGTTCTTCCCTGCAGCCGGATTCATTCATATACATGGTAGCGATCTGCGCAAAAAATCCAACCGCCGCACGCATCAATGACCGGCCTTCGAGGGGATCGCCCACCAGCCTTATTGCCGCCCTGCTGTCCGCCTCGCTTTGTTTTTCAAATCCTACGGCAAGGACCTTGTTAAAAAGACCCGATGCAGCATATTCAAAGGCAGTGCAGGCAACCGTGCCGCCCACGGTGCCGCCTGTTGCCACGTGCACGCCGCTTTTCAAGTAACCCCCGATGTGATCCATCTGCCACATCTCTGTCATGGAACGATTTTCAAAGAATTCCATGTTGCCGACAACTACGGCATCGATGTCTGAGAATTGAAGATCGGCATCTTCCAGGGCTGCTTTGGCTGCTTCATGACAAAGCTCCGGTATATTTACATCCGGCCGCTTTGATCTATGGTATGTTCTTCCCACGCCGACAATCGCCACTCTATTCTTGCCCATTTTACAGGCCTCCTTTAAAAACCTTTCTCCAGTATGAGTACACAATGCTCCTGGCCGCACGGTCCGTTTGTCCCGTGGGCCAGTGCCTTTTTCGCACCGTCTATTTGTCTTTCATCCGCGTCTTCTCTCAACTGTAAGGCACATTCGGCAACCCTTGTCAGCCCCGCCACCATCCGGGGGTTTCCAGAAAGCACGCCGCCGGACGGGTTTACTGGAATCTTTCCATTTATCTGTGTAGCTCCGGAGTCTATGAACTTTCCGCCCTCACCCTGAGGGCAAAGGCCGAGCGCTTCTGTCCAGATGAGTTCCTGATAAGCGTAATGCTCTGACACTTCAAACACGTCAAGCTCTGTTACAGGATCAGTGATCCCTGCCATCTGATAGGCCTGCCTGGCTGAGTGTGAAAGGGCTTGAGAGCCGGCCAAATCCCGTTCGCCAATAAAGTGAACATCATAGCTTTGCCCCATACCTGTAATCCACACCGGCTTATGGGTCAGCTTCTTCGTCTTTTCCTCATTTGCAAGAATCAACGCGCACGCCCCGTCACAGACCGGTCTTATTTCCTGCGAAGTAATTGGATATGCCATTACCGGCGCATTCATCACATCATCCACGCTGACATCTCCGCCGAATCGAACATTCGGATTCCTCAGGCCGTTCCTGCGATTTTTTTCAACGACTTTTGCACATTGTTCCCGTGAAATGCCGTATGTGTGCATATAACTGGACTGCTGAAGTGCTGCGGCCTGCAAAAAGTCAAGGCCCAGTTTCTGATGAAAGATCGGTTCAAAACAGAAATTATCTACAATTGACTGATTGGCATTGGATTCTTTGCAGCTTGCCGTTACAAGGATCACATCATATTTGCCGGCAAGTATCTGAATGATAGCCAGGGCAGCCGCATTAGACCCTTCAGTACTTACTTTGGTTTCACATCTCAGATGACCACCGGCAACATCGCTGTGAGGTAAATTGCTGATACCCCTTCCCTCCATGATCCAGTTGCTGGAGCTTACCGCTGCATCTATTCCGGTTCCGTCATTTGTAAATTTCAGTCCTGTGTCCTGTAAAACCTTTTCAACAGTATGATAAGTAAGCTCATGGGAGCGCCACTTATCATGGGCAGGCTCATAAGATGTCTGAGCGACTGCCACGATACCGACTCTTTCTCGCATGGGAAAGCCTCCTGTAGGCGTTAAATGATATTCTGCGGTTCAAGATATTTCCAGCATGCAACAATCCCGGAGACTGGAGCTTATTGGAAATCGTTAGGGTTAACCCGGCTAAATTTCCCAAAGAAAACTCTGTTTAACAAGGCGAACCGTTAAGGGTTACCTTTCTTCTGTTGAACTCTGAACCCGCAAAGGTTACTTTTTCCGGTTCTCCCCCCCAGTTATATCAGTGTGATTTCCTGACAATCAGGATCAACGATGAGTTGAGGTTCAGTAAGGCTTTGAACCTCTTCAGGTGTCCAACCCGGAGCAAACTCTTTGAGAACCAGCCCCTGATCCGTGACCTCGATAACGGCGATATCAGTCACAATGAGATTTACGCTCTCAAGAGCCGTTATGGGATAACTGCATTTTTTAAGGATCCTGTACTG
>JAFDJF010000488.1 GCA_019307645.1 Deltaproteobacteria bacterium | reverse complement strand
GGTCTCTTTTTAGAAGCCCGCATCACAACTGACGGCTGCGATTATACCCGCCAAGCCTGGATTTCAAGCAACGTAAAGGCAGAGAAGGGGAATTTGGAGCGGAAGATACGCTTTGTCGGCCCCTTAAAACGAATTGCGTATCAAGCTGCCGTCATTTTGGAATGGCTCACAAATATGTGGGCTTCTAAAAAGAGACCCCCACGGTTCGACAATTCCGATTATGCTACATCTTTTCAAAACGCTAAACTGTTACTGTTTTCCTGCCGTTGTGGGTTCCAAACCCGGGAACAGTTATCCCATGACGGACCCTGGTTTGCCAACCTATTTTTAATAAGTTGGCACAATGGGTTGTTTTCTCATCCTGTTATCATGATTCATCAAATCAAGTAGTTGTCAGTAGTCCGTTTTCCTTGCCGTTAAATTAACGAATGTTCAATTTGTTGCCCCGGCTATTCATTCAATTAGGCTTAAGTAGAACCGAATATCGAATATCGAATCATGCTAAAGACGTGATCTATGGCCAGGAATTTCGAATGTAGAAGAAAGGATTTTTTATCAATTATATAAAATAAATAGAGCGAAGCGATTCCATACTTCGTCATTCGTTATTCGATATTCTGCGGTTTAAAATATCTCCCGCATGGTAGAAATCCCGGATACATGAGCTTTTTGAGAATCATTTATTTAACGGCACTGACTGACACCTGACACCTGACAACTGACACCTGACAACTGACACTACCCGTGTTGAGCACAGACCACCCTGTAACGGTGACTGTAGTCTTTGATTCGCATTTTTTTGTCAAAGGCGTCAATACGTTCCAGGAGTTCAAGGGCTCTATCTGTCTGACTGGGGGCCATTTCCAGCAACAGCCAACCGTCCGGATTTAAGAAATTCGGGCTCCCTTCAATAATTTCCTTGATAAAATAAAATCCACCTTCCCGGCCGTCCAGGGCCAGCCTGGGTTCGTGGCTGCGTACTTCCGGGGGTAGATCCTCATACTCCTCAGCACTGACGTAGGGGGGGTTTGACACAATGAGATCAAAGGTGATGTCCTTATCCCTCAGCGGTTGCCAGAGATCTCCCTGTATGAATTCTATTTTTTCTGATACACCATGCTTTTCCGCATTAATGCGTGCGATATTAATAGCCGCCTGAGATACGTCTGTAGCCCAGATTTTGGATTTCGGAATCTCTTTGGCCAAAACTGTGGCCAGGGCTCCGCACCCGGTCCCAAGGTCCAGAATTCTGGGAGAATGATCCCCATGCACAGCAGCGGTTTTGAACCGTTCGATTGCCTGTTCAATCAGCAGTTCACTTTCCGGCCTTGGGATAAGAACCTGCGGGTCCACAATAAAGTCCATGGACCAGAATTCCTGGATGCCGGTTATGTATTGCAATGGCTCTCGCCGGAGCCTTCGTTTGATAAGTTCGCGATAGCCTGAAATCTCTGATTCATTAAGAGGCTGGTCGAGATTAAGGTAGAGGGTTACGCGGTTAATGTTGAGCAGGTGGGACAGGAGGGCTTCGGCGGTCAGGCGAGGGCTCTCTATTTTCTTTTCTTTCAGAAAATCGGTTGTGACCTTTATAAGCTTTTTTATTGTCCAGGATTTCGGCCGCATTGCCCGGTTACCATTATTGATCAATCATCAGCGCTTTTTTTGAGTGATTCAGTCTGAAAATGGGTGGTCAACGGGTCGATGAAAAGGTCCAATTCGCCCTGGAGGGTGGCCTCCAGCTTATAGAGAGTGAGACCAATCCTATGGTCAGTGACTCTGCCTTGCGGGAAGTTGTACGTCCTGATCCGTTCACTCCGGTCACCGGAACCAACCATGGTCCTGCGTTTCTCAGATATTTTTGATTGCTGTTCTGCCTGCTCCAGGTCCAGCAACCGGGACAGGAGAACCTTCATGGCCTTTGCCTTGTTCTTGTGCTGAGATTTTTGGTCCTGACAACTGACGACAAGCCCTGTGGGAAGATGTGTGATTCGGACAGCGGAGTCGGTTTTGTTCACATGCTGCCCTCCCGGGCCTGAAGAGCGGTAAAAATCAATGCGTAGATCATCAGGATTGATGTCAACATCCACTTCTTCCGCCTCCAGGAGCACAGCCACAGTTACTGCTGATGTATGTATCCTGCCCTGAGCCTCTGTTTCCGGGACTCGCTGGACGCGATGAACACCGCTTTCATATTTAAGCCGGCTGTAAACCCTTTGGCCTTCCATGAGTACGATGATTTCCTTGAACCCTCCGATGCCGGTAGCGTTTTCAGTGAGGATTTCCGTTTGCCACCCCCTCACTTCCGCATATCTGCAGTACATCTTGAAGAGGTCTGCGGCAAAAAGTGCGGCTTCCTCTCCACCCGTGCCGGCCCTTATTTCCAGGAGGATGTTTTTTTCGTCGTTCGGATCTTTGGGAATTAGAAGAATTTTCAACTCTTTTTCGAGATGAGTCAGATCTGAGGAGAGCATGTCGATTTCTTCCTTGGCCAGTTTTCTTATCTCCAGGTCAGGGTCATCCAGAAGAGTCTTGTTGCTTTCGATTTCTTCCTGGATAGACTGATATCTTCTGAATGTGGTTATGATGGGTGCCAGAAGGCTATGTTCTTTGGCCACTTTTCGATAGACATTTCGATCCTGGATAATTTCAGGACGGGCCAGTTTACTTTCAAACTCATCATAACGCTGTTCAATTTCTTTGATTTTTGCAAACATCCCTACAACCTTCTTTGTATTTTTCGGCAAAACAATGCTACCCGAGTCAATCTGTTCTGCCTGGAAGATGCGATATGGACCTAGGTTGAGCGGTTCAACGTTCACGGTTCCAGGCCTGCCCTGGCGCGACCAGACCCACATTTGAGGCATGGTTTGCCGGTCATTATCTCTGAACGCTATCTGAAATGTCTCAATTCAGCCAGGTCTGGGCCAGGGTTGAAAAGCTCTAACGAGTTCATATCAAAAGGATAATGCCTCAATTGAGGCCACGAGTATGTTTCACCCAATGGGTGAGACATACAAATTGACGATTTATGAAATAATTTGTTGGATGTCAAGTGGTTATAACCTTTGAACCTTGCACTCTGAACCTTGAACCGGACACTTTAGGATGAAGTATTCGGCGGCCTTTTGGGGCGAAACACAGCTTAAGGGCTCGCGCAAAAATAACTTCACATTTTGGCATCTCATCTTCA
>JAFDJF010000487.1 GCA_019307645.1 Deltaproteobacteria bacterium | reverse complement strand
TTCAACGTGTTAAAAAAACGGGAGTTATCACTTCCCTTGACATGGCCAAGCCGGATCCCCTGTCTGAGGCCGGTCAGGTCGACTGGTACCAGATCTTAGAAGGTGTTCTGCCGTACGTAGATATATTCTTGCCAGGCCTGGACGAAATTCTCTACATGCTCGATCGTAAGATTTTTGAGTCACTGATCAGTGAATATAGCGAAGCCAGTTTCATGGAATGGATTGATACAAAATTATTGGACAAATTGGCTGATAAACTGATCAACATGGGGACATCGATAATCGCTATCAAGTTGGGTAACCAGGGACTCTACCTGAGGACTAATGCCAATGTTGCGCGTTTGGCTAACGCAGTAGGACAAGGAGTAGATTTTTCAACGTGGGCAAACAGGCAACTACTCGCCCCATGCTTTAATACAAATGTAGTCGGAACTACAGGATCAGGGGATTGCACTATCGCTGGGGTTATTGCTGGTGTTCTATCAGGAAGCAACCCGGTTACTGCTATTACTACTGCGGTTGGCGTAGGTGCATGCAGTACCGAGACCTCAGACGCCACGAGCGGGGTCCCTTCTTTGAAGACCGTCTTGAACCGGATTAAATCAGGCTGGCAGCGCCTTGATGTAAAAATTGATAAGCAGGGATGGAAATGGGATGAAGAAAACGCGGTATGGAAGGGTCCACAGGACATGATCTGAAAACAGTTAGATCTGTCTCAATGCAAGAAGATATCAATTCTAACAATAGATTTACCCGAGTTTCAAGAAATCGCTTGACAAAGGCTTCGATTATACTGAAAGTTTACCGAAATAATTTAAAAGGAGTCAAAGATGAAAGAATTCTTTCCTGAAATTCAAGGCAGAATTCCCTATGAAGGGGCAGACTCAAAAAACCCCTTGGCTTTTAGGTATTATGAACCGAACCGAGTGGTCGGACAAAAATCTATGGAAGATCATTTCAGATTCTCAGTGGCCTACTGGCATACCTTCAAGGCCACAGGTGTTGATCCTTTCGGTGCTGGAACTTTTGATAGGCCCTGGAACCGCGGGGCAACGCCAATGGAACAAGCCGAGAATACGTTGCGGGCCGCCTTCGAATTCGCTCAGAAACTGGGAGTTCCTTATTACTGTTTTCATGATCGGGATTTAGCCCCCGAGATGGGAACATTCGCGGAATCCTGCAAAAACCTTGAAACGATGGTTGAAAAGGCCAAACAACTACAAAAGGACACGGGAATCAAACTCCTTTGGGGAACCGCAAATCTTTTTGGTCATCCGCGCTATGCTCACGGCGCAGCGACTAACCCGGATGCCCACGTGTTTGCTTATGCGGCCGCCCAGGTGAAACACGCCATCGCAGCGACTAAGGAGCTTGGAGGAGCAAATTATGTCTTTTGGGGTGGCAGGGAAGGGTATGAGACGCTGCTTAACACGGACATAAAAAGGGAGCAGGAGCAAATGGCCCGATTTCTTCATATGGTGGTGGATTATGCCAAACAGATAGGGTTTGACGGGCAGTTTCTGATCGAGCCGAAACCAAAGGAACCCACTAAACATCAGTACGATTTCGACGCTGCTACTGTTTTGGGTTTCCTTGGCGCCTATGATCTGGGGGATCATTTCAAGTTGAACATCGAAGCGAACCATGCGACCCTGGCAGGCCATTCCTTTGAACACGATTTGACGCTCGCGTCCATGAACGGAAAACTGGGAAGTATCGACGCCAATGTAGGTGACACACTTTTGGGATGGGATACGGACCAATTCCCCACTGATCCGGCCATGTGTGCTAAGGCCATGTTGATCGTGCTGGCCCAGGGCGGCCTCGGAAAGGGCGGTTTAAACTTTGATGCAAAACCACGGAGAGGGTCCGTTGACCCGATCGATCTATTCTACGCTCATATCAGCGGGATGGATGCCTTTGCCCGCGGCCTGTTGGCGGCCCATCAAATCGTGGACGATGGCCGCCTTGATAATTTCATTGAAGAGCGTTATACCAGCTACTCAGAAGGCATCGGAAAACAGATCATGTCGGGAGAGGCGACTTTTGAATCTCTTGAGAAATGGATTCTGGAAAAAGGCGAACCATCCCTTAAAAGCGGCCGGCAGGAGATGTTGGAGAGCATTTTCATGTCTTATTTTTGAGCGAGCCTTTAGGGTCTGTCATGCAAGGAGATAATCTGTTTTTAGGAATTGATAGCGGAACCCAGGGAACAAAGGCCGTAGTGTTCAGCCCCGGGCAGAAAAAAATCATAGCCGAGGCATCCGTCGCGCATCATATCATTGAAAACAACGCCGGTCGACGGGAGCAGGATCCAAAATGGTGGATAGACGCTTGCACCAAAGTCCTTCATGAAGTCTTGCAGGGAAAGGGTGTTGCCAGGCAGCGGATCCGTGCCATCGGTGTCTCCGGCCAACAGCACGGGTTTGTGCCCCTGGATGGCCGGGGAGAGGTGATTCGCCCGGCAAAACTGTGGTGTGATACGGAGACTACGCCACAATGCGATGAGATCACTGAAAAAGTCGGGGGCCGGGACAAAGTCATTGAGCTCATCGGCAATTCAGTCGCTGCAGGATTTACCGCTTCTAAAATCCTTTGGATGAAACAGCACGAACCGGAAAATTATGATCACCTTGAAACAATTCTGCTCCCCCATGATTTCATCAACTACTGGCTGACGGGAGAAAAGAAATCAGAATTCGGAGATGCTTCAGGCACGGCCTACTTTGATGTAAGGACAAGATCATGGTCGACAGCTATCCTTGAAGCCATCGATGACTCGGGGAAACTGGCCCACTGCCTACCTGAGCTGATACCGTCCGATACCACGGTCGGGACGATTAGATCCCGCATTGCCGAACATTTCCAACTCTCGCCCGATGTTCTTGTCTCTTCCGGAGGGGGGGACAACATGATGGCGGCCATCGGAACAGGGAACGTTAGTCCCGGTATAATTACCATGAGTCTCGGGACTTCCGGCACCATTTACTCCTTTGCAAACCATCCGGTTGTTGACCCAAAGGGGGAACTGGCCGCGTTCTGTTCCAGCAGCAGCGGCTGGTTGCCACTGGTATGTACGATGAACGTAACTGTTGCGACCGAACTCACAAGAGCAGTGCTCGGTCTTAATCTGAAGAATCTAAATGAAAAGGCCTCATCAGCTCCCATAGGATCCAAAGGAATTATTTTGCTCCCC
>JAFDJF010000486.1 GCA_019307645.1 Deltaproteobacteria bacterium | reverse complement strand
AAATGATCAATCCAAAACTGGAAATCTCGGGTTGTCGTTGACTTTTTCCCTTTGAGACTTATAGACTGGATGATCTGGGTCGAAGAGTCAAAAAGTCAAAGAGTCGAAGGGTGATCGGTAATCATTGACTTTTCGACCCTTCGACCTTTCGACTTTATTTCCAGCGAGCAAACAAATGGATTGCGACATCGAAAGCGATGACATGCACTATGAAGGGACCTGCATAAGACCACCCAGCGAGGCCTTCAGTATCCTGCTGCAGGTGACCCTCGGATGCTCTCATAACAAATGCACCTTCTGCGGTGCATATAAAGAAAAGCGGTTTACGATTAAGGATGACCGCATCATTCTCAGCGATATCCTGTTTGCATCCAAATACATGAAACGGCAAAACAGGGTGTTCCTCATGGACGGTGATGCCCTGATCATCCCTCAGAAAAAGCTGATGTGGATTCTCGACCGGATCCGTGAGCACCTTCCCTGGGTGAAGCGGGTCGGGGCTTACGCAAATGCCAAAAGCATCCGGATGAAATCCCTGGAAGACCTGATCGAACTGAAGAAAAATGGGCTCGGAATCCTTTATCTGGGCGTAGAAACCGGGGATGATGAGATACTGAAAAAGGTCAATAAGGGGACCAGTGCAGAGAATCTCGTCAAAATGGGCAGGAAGGTAAGGCAGGCCGGGATCAAACTTTCGGTCACGGTTTTGCTGGGTATTGCCGGAATGGAAGGGTCATTGCATCACGCAAAAGTTACAGGCGAATTGCTGAGCGCAATGGACCCTAATTATGTGGGCGCCCTTACCGTGATGTTCAGACATAATACCCCGCTGTATGAGGATTACTGTAACGGAAAGTTCGAGCTGCTGACTGAAAAGGAAATACTGCCTGAGCTGAGGGAAATGCTCGCCCACACCAACCTGAGCAGGGGGCTCTTTTTTTCCAACCATGCATCCAACTATTTGCCCATAAGAGCAAGGCTTCCGCGAGGAAAACAGGAAGCGCTTGATCTGATCGACGGTGCTATAAAGGGTGAAATAGGTCTCAGAGCGGAGTGGATGAGGGGGCTTTAGTCAAAAATAGCCTTCACGAATTCAGCCGGTTCAAAAGGACGGAGATCTTCTATTTTTTCTCCTATCCCGATATATTTGATGGGGATCCCAAGTTGATGTGAGATGCCTATTACGATGCCGCCTTTGGCTGTGCCGTCCAGTTTGGTCAGAATAATGCCTGTGATCCCGATGGCCTCATTGAATATTTCTGCCTGAGAAATGGCATTCTGTCCGGTGGTAGCATCTAGAACCAGCCACACTTCATGGGGCGCCCCGGGAATTTTCTTGGCGGTTACACGGCCAATTTTTTTCAGCTCTTCCATGAGGTTTGTTTTGGTATGAAGCCGTCCCGCCGTGTCAATCAGAACGATATCCGCCTTTCTTGAAAGGGCTGCGGTCAGGGCGTCAAAGACTACGGCGGAGGGGTCAGCTCCTGGGGCCTGCTTTATTACGTCTGCGCCTACCCTTTCACCCCAGATACACAATTGTTCAACAGCCGCAGCCCTGAATGTGTCGGCTGCAACCAGCATGACATCGTTCCCCTGCGATTTTAAATTATGAGCTGCTTTAGCGATGGTCGTGGTTTTGCCAACCCCGTTAACGCCCACAACCAGAATGACCCGTGGTTCCCCGGGCGCCGGCTCCGGATGTTCCATGGGGCTGACATCCAGAAAAGAAAGGATGTGATCTCTTAAGGCGACCTTTAATTTTTCCGGGTCTTTCAGCTCCTTTCTGGCCACCTTTTCCTTGACTGACGCTATAAGTTCCTGCGTAGTCGCAACACCGATGTCAGAAGTGAAAAGGACTTCCTCCAACTCATCCAGCAGATCTTCGGTTATCTCTTTTTTGCCCAGGAAAATCCGGTCCAGCCTTCCTGTAAAGGAGGATCTTGTCTTTGAAAGGCCCTGTCTGAGTCTTTGAAACAGGCCCTTTTCCTTCTCAGGGGAAGCGACTTTTTTCTCATTGTTTTTTTTCTTGAAGAACCTGACCATAGCGCCACCACTGAATTGATATCTACTTTGAACCTGAGTTTTTACGCGAACCCTTAGTGTAAGACAGGTTCCACATCCGTGTGAACGCCGGCATCCTTATTCTTTATACCATTAATGTCTACTGACACGACCTTTGACCTGCCGGTATTTTCCATGGTGATGCCAAAAAGCCGGTCCACGATTTCCATTGTGCGGCGGCTGTGCGTTACCATTATGACTTGAGATGCCGTCTTTATCTTTGCCAGGAGATTATTGAACCGGTCGATATTGGCCTCGTCAAGGGGTGCATCCACTTCGTCGAGGAGGCAGAACGGGCTTGGCCTTATCATGTAGATGGCAAAGAGCAGGGCCATGCCCACCAGTGCCTTTTCTCCACCTGACAGCAGTCCCATGTGGCTCAGTTTTTTGCCCGGGGGCTGGACTTCCACCAGAACCCCGCTATCCAGTGGGTTTGTCTCATCGGTCAACCTGAGCGTGGCGGTGCCTCCATTGAAAAGGATGGGGAATATTTCCTTTATTTTTTCATCTACATCGTGGAAAGTCTTTTTGAATTTTTCAAGTGAAGTCCTGTTGATTTTCCTGATGGCGGTCCTCAGGGATTCGATGGAGTTGAGCAGGTCGTCTCTCTGATTCAGTATGAATTCATAGCGCTCCTTCAACGCTTCATGTTCCTTGATGGCCACAAGGTTTACTTCACCCAGCCTTTGTCGCAACATTCTCTGATGTTCAAGCCGCTCTTCTGCCTCTGAATGAGAAAAATCTCCAGGCAGATGTTGCTCAAAGACATCGCTCAGATTCAAACTAAACTTTTCACTCACCAATTCTGCCAGGTTATTCATCTTAAAATTGATTTCTGAGTGCTCCATCCGGGTCCGGTTGATCACTTCTTTCAGGTTATCTATCTCTCCCCGCACAATTTCCGCATGATCTTCTTTTTCCTTGATCATGCTCTGGGATGCCTGCCTTTCGATCTCTCTTCTTTCACATTCATCGCATCTCCGTTTGCCAAGGGTGATTTCTTCTTCAATTTTCTCCTGCCGTTTCAGAGAGTCATCAGCGTAATCGTCAATCCTTTTCATTTCTCTTGCCAGGCTGCGCTGTTCTTCTTCAAAGATTCGATAATCGGCTTTGAGCTTTGACATTTCGTCGCGTAACTGGTCAAATTCTTCTTCAGATTCTTTAAGCTCCAATTCTTTTTTCCGGAAATATTCCTCTTCTTCTTGGCGGGCATTTTTGCGCTGGTTGAGTTCCTCTTCTATCCTTGACAGTTCCTCTCTGTTCTTGTTTTGCTCGCTGCCGTTTCTTTCAATATCTTCTGACATCTTCCTGGACATTCTGTCCAGTTGATCCAGTTCCTGGCTCACGCGAAAGAGCTGTTTGTCAAATTCATTGATCTCTTCCTGGCAA
>JAFDJF010000485.1 GCA_019307645.1 Deltaproteobacteria bacterium | reverse complement strand
TCGTTCCGGCCGTGGTGGTGTTCAGCATCGCAGTGGGTGTAGCCCTGATCGGCATTGGAAACAAAAAAGGCCTTATGGAGAGTCTTTCCGTTATGGTCGATGCACTGAGCCGTGTCACAGGTTTTGTCGTCAGCCTGGCGCCATTTGGTGTTTTTGCCATTGCCGCAAGTGCCGCGGGCACCATGAGCATAGATGAATTCAGGACCATACAGGTTTATGTGGTGTGTTACATAGCGATCGCCCTGCTGCTGGCATTCTGTATACTGCCGGGCATGGTGGTCGCCCTCACGTCTCTCCGGTACAGGGATGTGGTTGGAATGAGCCGGGATGCGCTCATAACGGCATTTGCCACAGGCAGCGTCTTTGTTGTCCTGCCGATCCTGGCGGAGAAGGGTAAAGCGTTGCTTCAGAAGAGCACTTCACAGGGGGAAGGACATGAGGCTATGGTTGACGTAATCGTTCCCGCCGCCTACAGTTTCCCAAGCATTGGCACCGTGCTATCGCTCAGCTTCCTGATCTTTGCTGCCTGGATTTCCGGTTTTCCCCTGTCTGTGTGTTGACCGTCGGATTGAGCAACTCAATCCGTTGAACTTCGTTTGCACTGGTGAGAATTATTTATCGGAAACATTTATTTGGCAATGCTGAACCCGGGTTTACCTACAACCCTCTCATGACAGGATGAAGCACCGGCTATGAAGATAATCAAAAACCTCACTCGGTTCGAGGCCCTTTTGTCGGCGGTACATACGCTTGTGTTGGCCCTGCTCGGGGCCAGCGCCATTGCCGGACGTCTAAGGTTCAGATGGAAGCGTCTGATTTCATTTGCCGCTTTGTTCGTATTGTCTGTCTTGATCACCATCCTGACGGTCCAGATCATTCTGACATACGGGATCAAACGGGAGTATCAGGGATATCGGATCTTCGTTGAAATGGATCTGTTGTACGAACCGACTCAGGCAAAGGTCTACAAGTCGCTGCCCCCTCCGCCAACACTCAGCACTTCCTCGGAATCTCGTCTTGACAGTATTCTTGAGAAGGGCGTTTTGCGAGTCGGCTATAAAAAAGACGCCCTGCCATTTGTCTTTACCAATGACGCGGGACGACTTGTGGGTTTTGACATCGAGATGGCTCATATGATGGCACGGGATATGAACTTTCGGCTTGAGTTCATCCTCGTAGAGTCCGACGAAATCTCTGAGCGATTGAACCAGGGAACCATCGACATTATGATGGGGGGGCTAATGGCCAATCCGGGCCTGGCCCACAAGATGTATTTTTCCGAATCATACATCGATCAGACAATCGCCTTCATCGTTAAGGACTACAAACGCGAGGAGTTCAGCTATTTGAGCGACGTCAAAAACATGGAGGGTCTGACTGTGGGCGTGCCCAAGGTCCAGTACTTTGTTGACAAGGTCCGAAGCGCCCTGCCCGAAGCAAAGATTGTGCTTTTGGATTCATCTAGGGAGTTTTTCACTAAAAAAGGCCCGCCTCTCGATGCTCTGATTCTATCAGCTGAAGCGGGTTCCGCCTGGAGTCTGATCTATCCGCAATACTCTGTGGTGGTGCCGCAACCGCTGGGTGTCAAATTACCCACAGCCTTTGCCATGCCGCGGGGCGACATTACCCTGGTCAAGTATGTGAACACATGGATCCAGGACGCCAAAAAAAGCAAGCGTATGCAAGCAATTTACAACTACTGGATTCTGGGCAAGAAGGCCGTAAAGAAGCAACCCAGGTGGTCGGTGATCCGCAACGTGCTTCATTGGGTTGAGTGAGCAAGAAAAGGTTGCCATAGCTTGTTTTACCCTAACGTTAGTGCGCCGGTCAAAACCGGCGGAAAGTAGTGAATGAGCAGTCAATGCCGTTAAATTAACGATTTATCCTTCAAGTCCCCCTTTCGCAAAGGGGGATTGAGGGGGATTTTTAAGCCATTACAACAAATCCCCCCCGACCCCCCTTTTACAAAAGGGGGGAGAACTGCGCTTAATTTAACGGCATTGAATGAGCAGTAACAACGAGCGGAGATTGAGAAGAATGAACAGGAACTTACTAAAGAGTGTTTTTACTGTGGCGCTGCTTTTGTCGATTAACGGTTGCACACCGTTTAATGCATATAATGAAAAAGGATCGGATACCGTAGCGGGTAATCATGGCCTCTGTAAAAATACCGTCGCCCAAAGGGGGGAGTTTGCTTTCAATGTAGTTGAAAGGTGGTATTCAACAAAAAAAGACAGCCTTACCATAGGCATCGCAAATATCCGAAATTTTGCACCGAAAGACGAAAGTCAAGTGGGTTCAGTTTCAAGCATTGAAAAGAATAAGCAGCAAATACTCCATGCCGTGGACGAATTTAAAAAATATGATGTAAATATGGTTGTCTTCCCGGAATTCTGTTTGACCGGGTACTTCTGGAACGCTGAAAATAATGATCCGGTTGGGTCAAAGGGGTTGCATTGTTGCTGGCAATACATGAACCAAGGCGCCGTGAATGCTCAAATGGAATGGCTGTCTCAGCTTCAATCTAAACTCGGGGACGGCCTGGAGTATATCATCTTCAACAACATCCGAAGGGCACAGCCCTCGGAGCTTGCAGGGCCGGAAAATCGATTCCTCAATTCCTTATACGTAATAGACAGGTTCTTTGATTGTAAAAACTTATACTCTGAATTTAACGAAGAAAACCGAATATATGATAAGACATTTCTACCGGGTGTTGAAAAGACATATGAGCAATCGGGTATAGACGATTTCTTGGTGATCGAGACGGAAAAATGGGGACGATTCGGCTTTACAATATGTTATGACCTGTGCTTTTCACAAATATACGAAGAATACAGAATGTGGGACAATGTTGATGCAATTATCCAAACCGCCAGTTGGAGAGGCACCGGAAATCGTGATACAGGCAAAGAAGACTATAAGGAGATGAGAGGCTATCACTGCAAACCCATAATCAATAAATATGTTTACGGGTACCAATGGAATTTAATGGCAGCCGCCCGAGCGGCAACGAATCAGATATGGCTCATCGCCTCTAATGCGGTAGGAAACCAGGAGATGAAACTCACAGAGCCCAAAGAAGTCTATTATGAATTTTGGGGTGGTTCCGGATTATGGGCCCCATCCGGAATGAATCTCCTGCAAGCATCATGCAATAATGGAAGTCTTGCAGCTGTCCCCGATGAACTCCTGGTCATTCATGGCATTGACATCAAGGGAGGCGTTGATTCCGCAAAAGAGAACTATGGCGATTACTATCAGGATTTCCGGTATTACTCGGATTCCACTGATTTCCGGTATTACTCGGATTCCACTGATCCCGGGATCATTGAGATATATCGTCCTATTGATAACGATAGAGCTTTTTCAAGGATGAGGTAGGGTGATAAGAACTTGCTTTTTCCAGTCTCAGGTATAAGCAGTTTAGCATTGTATGTCAAGACCAAGTCACATATTGCCGGTTCCTGAATGACAAGGATATTGGGCGGGTCCATGTTTGTGTTTGTCTTTTTGTAACTGTTACCCATTGCCTAATAACATAACCAAAGTGCCGATCCCTCTAATTCTCGAAAAAGCCGGGTACTGACCGAACCCATGAAGATTTTCCCCAGCAGGCCTTGACCCGCGCCCGTCCTCCCTGATGCCACAGCGGAAAATCGACCGGTTGCTGCTTCACTGAGAATGGCTCTGGACACATTGGAGTCCTCGACAACTTTGGTCTTTATCATTTCTGACGGAAAACCGTTTTTAACAAGGGCATCCCCGGCAGTTAAAAGAATCGCTTCCGTGTCTTTTTTTGAACGACGAGAGTTATTTACTGAAAGCAGGGTCACTTCCTGCTCTTTTTCCCCTGCCAATATAAAGCCCACATGATCGAGGATACGTTCGGACGCATCCGAGCCGTCTATGCACACAAGGACGCCTTTGCGTTCCAGATCGGGCCTGCGGCAAATCCAGATTGGGAAATTAGATTTCTCTTCCAAAACTTTTTTGCTGACGCTTTCATCAAAGGCTTCCTCCAGCCTTGACAGGCCCCTGCGACCCAGAACAACGGCATCATAGAGGCCCTCTGCCCCTTCCTGTATGATGTCTATGGCCTTTGAAAACCTGCGGTGCTGGAGCTTGGTCTTTATCTGTTCCTCCTCAAAGCCCATTTTCATAAGTTCTTGCCGGGCCGTTCTCAAGGCCTTCCGGCCTCTATTCTCATTCTTCTTTGCCTGGATCTCTGCCTCATTGACACTTTCATGATCTCTTTCTCCGGTCCAGACCTGAGGCCCCCTGGGGACAGTATAAAAGAGTGTGAATTTCACCCCTTCCCTGTTGGAAAAAAGGTTACCGGCAAAGCGGACACCATACAAGGTGCTTTGCTGTTCGCTTACGGTGATAAGTAAATGTTTGTCCATAATTTTCATGAAGCCTCCTGGTAACTGTTTAGGTTGGTTAGGCTGTAGACTGTAGGCTGTCAGTAAAAGATTGAACGTGACACACATTGGCTCCTATTACTGTATTATTGTAACTGCGTTATTCCTGGAAGAAAAGTCCCAGTTTTTTCCTTCAGTCTTCAGCCTAAACCCCTTCAGCCTATCTACCTGAGTAGTTACGCCTCCTGTAGAATTAAATGTGAAACAGTCACCATTCTATTCTTCAGGCGAAGGGCTTTTCAGGGATGCTGCAACAGATTTATCCATGCTGCGAAAGTGCAAGTCCCTCTGTGGAAAGGGGATCTCGACATCCGCTTGACGGAATCTTTGACAGCCTTCTGTTGGTAAAATCCGCTATCCAGACGCGAACCTCGAAATCAAGAGAACTGGACCCAAAACCCATAAACAGGACCATCGGCGCCGGGTTTTTGAGTACCAGGGCATGTTCTTCTGCGCATTCCATAAAGATTTTCATGACAAGGGGAACATCGGATCCATAGGCGACTCCGACAGGGATTTTGAGCCTCACACGACGCTCGGCTAATGTCCAGTTTGTGACCTGGTTTGTGACCAGGTCGCTGTTGGGGACGACAATTTCCGCGTTGTCATATGTCTGGACCACCGTTGCCCGAAGACCAAGCTTCTTGACTACACCCCACTGGTCTGCCAACTCAATGGTGTCTCCAATCTTGACAGGTCTTTCAAACAGCAGGATAAGACCGGAGGCGAAGTTGTTTACTATGGCTTGAAGTCCGAACCCGAGGCCGATACCAAAGGCCCCGCCCAGGATTGTGAGATTTGTAAATTCCAGCCCCAGGGCCATCAAAGCCAGTATGAATCCCAATAAAACGAGGGCATAGTGGGTCAGCCTTGCGATTGAGATCTGTATGCCTCGGTCCACATGTTTCTTGGGAAGGACTTCATCCAGGAGAAGCGCCTGAATCGACCATGAAGCGAGAAACGAACCATAAAGCAACGCGGCAGCACCAATGATTAATCCCACGGTGATGTCAAGTGATCCAGCTGTGAATCCCAGGGACAATAATCCTTCAATCGCTTTGGCAGGGTTGGCGTATACCCCCCAGAAGGAAAGGATGATGCTTACCAGAACGAACCCTAGAAGGAGGTAAAGTATACGGACTGCCTGAGGGAGTATTGCCGAAGCATTGTTGCGGATGATCGGAATCTTTTGGAAAGACTTACTGTTAATGGCAAATTCCAGTGCCCCTCTGGCCAACATTAAAAGCATCCGAAACATCAGGAGCAGAAAAACTGTCCTTAACGACGACTCGAAAAGACGTAAAGCAAATGAGGAATACGAGCCTGCCGCGGCTATCAGAATCACCAGAAACACCAGTGCACCTAACCGCAGGAGCCACCTATAGAAAACCGGATCTTCATGGTGTGGTCTGACCAGGCCATCCCGGATACAAAAGAATAATCCCGTCAGGGCTACAAAAAATACATATAGCCGGAAAAGAGGTGGAGGAAGATGTATCATGTGGAAAAATTTGGTCAGGATAAAAAAAGCGGCCAGGCAATAAACAAGCCGCCTTTTTCGGATCTCGGGAGTGGTTGCCCCGACCAATCGTGAGAAGGCAATGGCACCGGGGGCTGCGAGAACAAAATTCCAGGAAGCTAATGTTCTCGAGTAAAATGGCATAAAGGCTATGATCCCGACAAAAATTCCAAGTGAAAAAGGGCGCGTGGCAAGGAAGCGCCATTTTTCCGACTGCTTCAACGAATCGCGACGATGAAAGAAACCCACTGAAAGGATCAAGGCAAGCAACATCTGGGAGAGGATGATCCATCCATGTGTGACGAAAAACTCGGCATCAGGCCATATGATGGAACTGAAAGCCGTTACTATTTTATGCCACAGCCCTTTACCTGTTATCTGCGAAAAATAGCTGGAGGAAAAGAATGACGGGGCAGTTTCCCGTAGGTCTGTTTCCCAGTCTTGATCAAACAGGGCGTCCATCTCAGCGCCAAGGGATTGTATCCCGGACTGGATTTTGCTGACTTCCTGTTGAGTTTCGAGTAGGGGTTTTATCTCCTGACCGGTAAGACTCAAGGCTTCGTCTATGGTTTGCTGGGCCTCATTAAAGGCACGCTTGACAAAACTTATGGACATGTGTTTTTTAAGGTGGGTACGCCATGCGGCCCATTTCTCGTTTTCTTTTGACCACTTGTTCCTCCAGGCGTCGACTTTTTCAATTCTATTGATGAGGTCCTCGTTCACCTCCTTGAGTGAACTTGCCCTGCTTTCCAATTCCCGCCTTACATCCTGAAATTGATCATAGCGCGGGCTTCCCTTGGATGTCAGGGTTGACCATTGTTTGGAGAGTTCATTCACTCCGTCTGCCAGATGAGCGAGTTTTCCTTTCAAAGAAGAAAGATCGGAAATCGGCTCCACCTGTTGTTTCAGATCAGTGAGCTGTTTGTCCAGACTTACGGTTGCCGGGATAACTTGAGACAAGGCAGGTTCTTTCGCTTTTTGTGTTGTGCCTTCCGGGTGAGTTCCTCCGGTATCGGCCTCTTCAGCACCTGCTGATACCCATGGAACAGCCGACGCAAAAGTCAGAATTGCCAGCATGCAAAGAATTTTCAATCTTTTTTGAAACATCATGATTGCCTCCGCAACTACATAGTGTCCTTAAACACTTTCTCGGGAGTTAAGTTCCTGCCTGATTTTCTCCGCGTTCTTGAACACGTATTCCCTGAAATCCAACCCTTCCTTGAATATTTTGTTCATGTATTTTCGTCTTATCCATCTGCTATGCAACCAGAGCCACTGATCAGGATACTTCCGGATTACCGATGTCAGCCAGGACTGAATGTTGTCACTGAGTTTTTGTACGGCCTCTGTTTGTGCCCCCTCTCTGAGACTTACCATACTATCGTCTAAAGTGCCGAATGTTCGCGGGTCTATTGGCTTTTCAAAACAGACGCGGTATGTGTTTCCATGGCCTCTTGTGCAATATACAGGGAGAATAATTGCATCTGCCTTTAATGCAACGAATGCCGGCGCAGGGGTTGTCAGTGCCGGCATGCCCATTAAATCACAAATCAGTCCGTACTTTCGCTGGTGCCTTTGATCCACCATCATACCGATGTGTTTGCCCTGTTTGAGAGTTTCAATCAGGGTTGAAATCACTCCGCCTTTGGGGGGAAGAACTTCAACACCCGGAAGACGGGAACGAAAGCTGTTCATAATGGCCTCCAGTTTTGGATCTTTCTGTATTGCCATTACGATGTGCAGTTTGCTCCTGATGAACATTCCGATGTTGGCAAGGTTTTCCCAGTTGGAAATATGTCCGGTAATACACATGATTCCTCTGCCTGCAGACAGCGCGGCCTCTACATTTTCCATCCCTTCCACAAGCATTCTTTTTTTGCGTTCGTCTTCATGGAGATATGAAAATTTGATGATTTCAACAGGAATTATGCCGAAATTCATGAAGGCTTTGAATGGCAATATCCTGGAATACCCGGAACCCAGAGCACTCTTCATTTGGACTTTTACCAATCTCCTGTGAT
>JAFDJF010000484.1 GCA_019307645.1 Deltaproteobacteria bacterium | reverse complement strand
GGCATTCAATGGCAGCTCGAGGAAAGACGGCAATACGTCCATCCTCACCAACTATGTGCTTTCGGAACTGGAAAAAGAAGGGATTGAAACAGAGCTGGTTCAACTGGCAGGGCATTATTCTGGCCTCGCCCACTTATTTCTGCAATGTCACAGCCGAGATGAAGGCCCTGATAGATCGGGCCGGTCTGGTGGGGAAAGCCAATAGTGATCTTTACAAGCGAAAGGTAGGGGTTGCCGTTGTCACGGAAAGGCGCATGGGCAGTATTCATACCTTTAATTCCATCAACCACTTCTTTTTCATCAACCAGATGATCGTACCCGGCTCCAATTACTGGAACATGGGTATCGGTATGGAAAAAGGAGATGTGGAAAAAGACGGTGAAGGGATTGAGACAGCGCAACTGCTCGGGCAGAACATGGCCTGGTTATTAAAGAAAATTAACCATGACGATCGGTAGGTTGGGTTGAGCATAACGAAACCCAACGAAGCGGTAATTGATGCAAGACCGCGATACCCACGGTTCACCTTCCGGTGTTTGTTGGCTGTCACATTTATTTGCCTAATCTGCGGTGTTTGGTGGGGAATGCAATCGTATTATTTATTAAAATTAAACAGTTTATAGCAAAAGCATAAAGTAATTGTTTAGATATTGTCAAGGAGAATGTTATGCTCGTGGTAGGTATATCATGCAGTCCCAGGAAAGACGGAAACACGGACATCCTGGTTAAAGAGGTCCTGGATAGTGTCAGGGAAAGCGGTTGTGAAACAGAATTTATCAGTGTTGTCGGGAAAAACCTATCCGGCTGCATTGCCTGTGAAAAATGCCTTGAAACCAACAAATGCAGCATTGATGACGATATGCAGGAAATCCATGCCGCCTTTATCCGGGCGGATGCCATTGTTTTCGGTACCCCTGCTTATTTTGCCAATGTTTCTTCCCAGGCAAAGGCCGTGATTGACCGTACATTTAGCCTCAAGTTTACCAAACAGCTCAAAAACAAGGTGGCAGCACCGGTTGTGGCCACATATCGGATCGGTGCTGCACAGATATTAAGCCTGCTGAACTTTTTCTTTTCCAACCAGAGAATGCTCGTTGCCGGAGGGGTTTGCGGTTTTGGGTACGCCAAAGGGGAAGTGCGAGAGGGCTATGGGGCCTGGACGCCTTCGGCACTGAATGAGGCAAGAGCGGTAGGGAAAAGCGTTGTTCGGCTGGTACAACAACTTGAAAGGGGTAAGGAATAACTGAAAAAATGATGTATCCGCATCCGGCCTCAAACCTTTTGAAGAGAAACGGAAAAATCACCCCCTCCTGAAATGGATTGACTCACCCATGAGACGCAATCAGACTCAGATTCCCCGAGATATACGTTCCATTATCCGCGGTGTTCAGGAATATCATTTAGGAATTATGGATCACAGTGGTATGGGGTAGCTGTACGAGGAAATTTGTTCTGTTAAAAATATACGCCTCTTTTCTTACGACTGCCATATCCCTTGCCACGTTTTCCCGGCTTTCCGGGCAAAATAATGACTAATTTTTATCCATATTATTTCAACAAACTTCCATTATTGCAATTGATAGAATTCCTGCTAATAATGCCCTTATGTCGAGAATGACAAGCCGGAAGGCTTTTGGCTATGAAAGGGAGAGGCCAGAATGAGATTATTCTGGAACATATAAGGAGGAGAAAGATGTCTAAGTTACCGGAAAGGTGGGATCTTGAAACAGATGTGCTGGTAATCGGATCAGGTTGCGGGGGATTCCCGGCAGCCGTATCCGCCCACGACGGTGGGGCCAGAGTTATGTTGATCGAAAAGACGGATTTATTTGGCGGAACCACAGCTATGGGGGGCGGCGGCATGTGGATCCCCAATAACCTCCACAATGTGGAAAGGGGTGTGAGCGATTCCAGAGAAAAGGCTCTGGGCTACGCCAAGCTTCTGACCAAAGGGCGTGCAGCAGATGAACTCATTGAGGCGTATGTGGACACGGCGCCCGAGATGCTGAGATATATGGAGGAGAGAGCAGGGCTTCGCGTGCAAATCAGCACCATGCCTGACTATCATCCGGAACAGCCAGGGGGGCATGATGGTGAGAATTCGCGCACGGTAATCCCTGGTCTTTTTGATACAACTACCCTGGGTGAGCACCAAAAAGACCTTCGCCAGAACCCTCATCAACCCATCCCCATGAGAAACAGCGAAATGGTGGAATGGAATGCCATGGGGACACCCCAGAGGATCGATTGGGAGCTGATGGCCAAGCGGATGGAAGAGGGAATTGTTGCCTTCGGCACTGCGCTCATTGGATATCTGTACAAGGGCTGTCTGGACCGTGGTGTTGAGCTAATGTTGAATACCCGCGCCATGGAATTGTTCGTGGATCACGGCGAAGTGATCGGTCTTCGTGCCCAAAAGGAAGGAAATGACCTGAATATCCGGGCAAACAAGGCCGTGATTCTGGCCAGTGGCGGCTTTGAGTGGGATGAAAATCTGAAAAAGGCATTTCTGCCTGGGCCCATAACACACATGAATTCTTTGCCGGCCAATGAAGGAGACGGTCTCAAGATGGCCATGGCCATAGGCGCGGATCTGGCCAATATGTCGGAGTGCTGGGGATGGACCTCGGCTTCGATTCCGGGCGAGGAATACGAGGGCAAACCCCTGAGCCGGGGTATCCTGGCAGAACGGAACCTGCCCCACTGCATTATGGTCAACAAGAAAGGGAAGCGTTTTGTAAATGAGGCGGCAAATTATAACACCATGTTTAAGAACCTGTGGTTTTTTGATGAGAACACCATGGAACCGCTGAATCTTCCCAGCTGGATGATTCTTGACCAGCAGTATAAAGACAAGTATGCCCTAACCACAATCATGCCTGGCGATGATGCGCCGCCCTGGGTGGATCAGGCCGATACATTGGACGCGCTTGCAGAAAAAGTGGGCATTGATCCGGAAGGCCTGGTGGAAACGGTGAAAAATTGGAACCAGTATGTCTCAGACGAGGTGGACCCTGATTTTCACAGGGCTCGAAGTGTTTATGACTATCTCTGGGGTGATCCGGAAAACAAGCCCAACGCCGCCATGGGTACCATTGAGAAACCGCCATTTTACGCGCTGCCGATCTATTGCGGCACATTGGGAACCAAGGGCGGGCCCAGGACCAATATCGAAGGTCTCTATGCAGCCGGCAATGTGATGGCAAGCGTCTGTGGCCCTGCTTACTGGGGTGGCGGTGCCACGGTGGGACCGGCCATGACCTTTGGTTTTATTGCCGGCCGTCATGCAGCTCAAAGAAAGTAACAGTTTAGGTTATATGAAACCGGGTCAGGCCGTGGGGCTCTCTTTTTAGAAGCCCGCATATTTGAGGGCCGTTTCAGAATAACAGGAGAGATACCGTGTCTTTAAAACCAGAAAAATGGGATCTTGAAGTAGACTTTGTTGCCGTCGGATCCGGAGGTGGTGCGATTACCGCCGCCATTGCAGCCCATGATCTGGGTAAAAAGGCTGTAGTAT
>JAFDJF010000483.1 GCA_019307645.1 Deltaproteobacteria bacterium | reverse complement strand
ATCATTCACCTTAAGCTGCTTTGCTGCTTCAATCGCTTGCAAAACGGTGATACCGCAACAAATCAGGGTAATATCGGTGCCGGGGTGCATTTCAATGGCTTTTCCGATCTGAAAACCGTAATTTTCATCTTTATTACAATTGGGCTCAAACCCCCTGCCGATTCGAATGTAAACGGGACCGGGATAGTTTACGCTTTCACGTACTGCATTTGCTGTCTCAATTCCGTCTGACGGCGCGATGATCGTCATATTCGCCATTGACCTCATGATTCCCAGGTCCTCGGTGCAATGATGGGTTGTGCCGGCCTGCCCGAATGATATTCCCGAATGTGTGGCAATGATTTTTACATTCAGGTTCTGATAGCAGATATCTGTCCTGACCTGTTCGGCTGCACGCATGGTTGTAAAAACAGCCATGGTGGAGACAAACGGAATCAAGCCTGCTTTTGCCAGTCCGGCAGCCATTCCGAACATATTTTGTTCTGCAATCCCCGCGTTGAAGAAGCGTTCCGGATACTTCTCGGCAAACTTGCCGATTTTGGTAGTCTTGGCCAGATCGGCAGAAAGACCCACAATGTCGGGGTTTTTTTCACCGAGCGCACACAGGACTTCTCCATAGATATCTGCCTGGGTCATTGTGTTTGCATCATAAACGTTCCATGTTAAACCTTCGGCCATTTTTCTCCCCTTTAATTCTTGTGTTTACATTTTTGTGACGGATTCTTTGGCTTTCACTAGCATGTCCGAGTCCAGCCCTCCATAATGCCACTTCACATCGTCTTCCATAAAGTCAACACCCTTACCCTTTAACGTGTTGGCAATAATCACTACCGGGCCTGATCCATCTGCCTTTGCAGCATCAATTGCCTCCGAGAGCGATTGGAAACTGTGACCATCAACTTCCTTGACAATAAAGCCAAAGGCCTTCCATTTATCAGCAAAAGGCTCAATACCCATCACTTCTTCGGTTGAGCCATCAACACAGTATTTATTTCGGTCAACAAATGTAATTAACTTGGTCAGCTTAAAATGACTTGCCGCCATAGCAGCCTCCCAGACACTTCCCTCATTGCATTCTCCGTCGCCGACAATACAGTATGTATACCAATCCTGCTTCTTGTATCTCGCCCCCAGCGCAAGCCCCACGGCCATGGAGAGACCGTGACCCAGGGAACCGGTTGACACGTCGACACCCTTTACCTTAAGGGAGTCCGGATGCATTCCGAAAGGTGATTTGAATTTATTGAAATCTTTCAATAAATCAAAATCAAAGTACCCTTTTCGTGCAAGAAGGGGCACATATCCGACACCGGCGTGGCCTTTGCTCAGCACCACCCTATCCCTGTCTTTCCACAAGGGGTTTTTCGGTTCAATTTTAAGATACTTATCATAAAGAATGACAAGTATTTCGACCATACTCAAAGCGCCTCCAATGTGGGCGCCTCCTGCCCAGTAGGTGATATCGATAATATCTTCCCTCAATTGTATGGCCCGTTTCTTTAATTCTTTCATCTCTTGGTCTGAAATTGGCATATTGCCTTCTCCCGGTAAATACGATTAATCTTATTCCATCTCAAAAACCACTTTTATTACTTTTTCTTTTTTATCCCTGAATAGTTTAAATGCCTTTCTGTATTTTTTCAGTGGAAATCTGTGGGTGATAAATCCATTCAGATTAATTTTTCCATCTAAAATCATTTTTATAGCCAGATCAAAACTGCTGATCTGGGTTCCCTGAAATGTTTCACTGCCATGAGCGTTTACCCCGATGATTCCAACTTCCTGTTGCCAAACAGGCGTCTGGTCAAAGGATACCGGGAAAAGCTGGTTGCCGACCATCACATAATCCCCACGCGCCTTTAACCACCTGAGGGAATCATGGATTGTTTTTGAATATCCCACACAATCATAAACGAGATCAAAGCCTCCTAGCAGATTGTTATTCTTTAGAGGACCTCGGTAAAGGTGAGCCCCGGTTGCTTTAGCAACGGCATCATAAGTGTCACCTTTTAGTACTTCGTTTGCACCAAGACGAAGACCCAGTTCTTTTTTAAAATCAATTTTTTCAAGCAGGAAAAGACGACAGTTTGGCTCAATTGTTTTTGCAAATTGTATAATATTGAGGCCGATCACGCCGGCGCCGATAACTAGAACGTTTTCCTTTGGCTTCGGAGGACGTCTAAGAACTGCATGGAGTGACACTGAAGCAGGCTCGATTAGTACGGCACTTTCATCGGGCAGTTGATCGGGTACTTTCAACACCTGACTTTCATGAGCGATAAAATGGTCACCGAACCCGGCCCCAAGATTTTCAGGCAGATACCCTTCTGAAAAATTTTCACAAAGGGTATAGTTTCCCTGACGGCACGGTTCGCATGGGGGTTCGATTTCTTTCATGGAACAACATGGCAGATAACGCTGAAGAACAACCCTGTCACCAGTAGCCAGTGTTTTTACTTCTCCACCGGTTTCAACCACACGCCCGACCAATTCATGCCCCAAAAATGCCTTTGGCATACCGGGCAGAGCAGCTAAAGAAATGGATGGGCTTGCCTGAACAAAAAACATGGACAGGTCGGCGCCACAAATTCCGGCCATAATATTCTTGACTCGCACCCAACGCGATCCCGGAAGTGGCTGATCCGGGAGTTTACTAAAACGTACCGGTGAAATCGGAGTATAGTAAATTTTTGGGAAGAAATTGGCTAAAAGTTTTGTGCAGATTATTTTTGGGATACTGACCTCAAAATAAATCGTCTCCATCTTCACTATCCTCAAATTTATGAAAGTGTCATTTTATCATTAGGCAGATTTGAAATCCAGTATGGGCTGGTCATGTTTATCTCCAGTTTTTTTATAAATACATGCCAATTGAAATGTGTGATATATCACAACGCAAACTTGACCTTTGCCTGACCGGGACCGCATGGGATCCAGAAATTCTTTTAACACAACCTTGCCCATATCCGCGAAAATAGAAGTTTTAATATGCACATTTTCGTTTCCTGTAAATCCACTTAATTGTTGACATGTGATTTTTAGGATATATCCTATTCTGTGTCAACTGTTTTTTTAGGATGCGTCCTATTTTTGAACAAATAAGCCAGGAGACAAAACGAAAAATGACAGTAAAAGGCAAAAAAACAAGGGCGAAGATACTGCGAGCCTATAACGACCTTGTTTACGAAGAAGGGATTAAAACCGTAACGATT
>JAFDJF010000039.1 GCA_019307645.1 Deltaproteobacteria bacterium | reverse complement strand
TTGCAGCAGTCAACGTCGTCTTACCATGGTCAATATGCCCTACGGTACCCACGTTTACATGAGGCTTCGTCCTTTCAAATTTCTCCTTCGCCATAACTAAACCTCCTTAACGGTTCCTGTTGTTCGGGGGGTTTTAGACTACGGACTCCATGATGAAATCCGATCTGTGCCTATCTGTTTCCAAAATTAAAGCTACCAGCGATAGTGAGCAAACGCCTTGTTGGCCTCAGCCATTCTGTGCGTATCATCCTTCTTCTTTATTGTTGCTCCCCTACCATTTGCAGCATCCATAATTTCACCCGCAAGCTTGGCAGCCATTGTTTTTTCGCCTCTTGCTCTGGCGAAGTTGATAATCCACCGGATGCTGAGCACCTGTCTTCTGGCCGGTCTCACTTCCTGGGGTACCTGGTAAGTAGACCCGCCAACCCGCCGTGATTTTACCTCCACTGCAGGTTTAACATTTTCCAGAGCCTTCTGGAAAATTTCCAAAGGATCTTTTTTTGTCTTGTCTTCTACGATTTCAAACGACTTGTAAAGAATAGACTGGGCAACGCTCTTTTTTCCTTTTTTCATCATATTATTGATAAATTTTGCCGCCAGTACATTATTGTACTTTGGATCAGGTATCGGGTTTCTTTTGGTGACCACTCTTTTCCTTGGCATAAAGACTCTCCGGAAAAATAGAATTCATGAAACGCTAGATGGTTTTCGGTTTTTTGGCCCCATATTTTGATCGGCCCTGCCGTCGGTCATCCACACCGGTCGTATCCATTGTGCCCCTTATGATGTGATATCTAACTCCGGGCAAATCCTTGACTCGACCCCCACGGATCATAACAACTGAGTGCTCCTGAAGGTTATGGCCCACACCGGGGATGTAAGAAGTCACCTCGATCCCGTTTGTCAATCTCACTCTGGCTACTTTTCGTAAGGCGGAGTTGGGCTTTTTCGGCGTTGATGTATACACCCGGACGCATACGCCCCTCTTTTGAGGGCAACCCTGGAGTGCGGGTGTTTTAGCCTTTTTCTTGGATTTGCGGCGGCCCTTTCTAATGAGCTGGTTAACAGTCGGCATAGACTCTCCTTGCTCTATTCACTGGGTACTAAACTTATTTTGCATGTGCCAAAATTTCAGAATCACAAAAACCACTATTTTTATGCTCAATGAATCAATTTGTCAAGATATTTTCGACGAAGATCAAACAAAAATCATTCGCTAACACCTATTCCCACATCTCTGTAGGTCCTTACGCCAGTGCCGGCAGGAACCAAACGGCCCATAATCACATTTTCCTTCAGGCCCCTCAAGTAGTCCGTTTTCCCTGCCACAGAGGCATCAGACAGGACCTTGGTTGTTTCCTGGAAAGACGCCGCTGATATAAAACTTTCCGTGCTTAGCGAGGCCTTTGTTATTCCCAGCAGCAGGGGCTCTGCAGTTGCAGGTTTTTTACCCTTTTCAATGATTTTTTTGTTTGTCTCTTCAAAACGCCACTTTTCAACAGGCTCGGCTATCAGAAAATTTGAATCGCCCGGGTCGAGGACGCTTACCTGTCGCAGCATCTGTCGCACAATAACTTCAATATGCTTGTCGTTAATCTTTACGCCCTGGAGTCGGTATACTTCCTGAACCTCATCTACCAGGTATCTGGCCAGTTCCTCAAGGCCTCTGATCTTCAGTATGTCATGGGGATCGGCAGAACCATCCATCAGGGCTTCACCTGCCCTGACATAGTCCCCTTCCAGGACACTGACATGTTTCCCCCTGGGCACAAGATACGTTACCGGGTCACCCACCTCCGGAGTAATGGTCATTTTCCTTTTTCCTTTTGTGTATTTTCCAAAGGAAACAGAACCATCTATCTCACTGATTATGGCTGTTTCTTTCGGCTTCCTCACTTCAAACAGCTCCGCAACCCGCGGTAGACCTCCGGTAATGTCTTTTGTTTTTGTTGTTTCCCGCGGGATTTTGGCCAAAACGGCACCCGCCCCTATCTCCTCTCCCTCGTTGACCATGATGATTGCGCCGACGGGCAGATGGTAGCGGGCCTTGGCCGTTTTGCTTCCCGGCAGGCCGGCGGTTTGACCACTGTTGTCTTTGACAGAAATCCGGGGGCGGCTTTCAATGTCACCGGTCTCAACAATCATTCTGCTGATTTTTCCTGTGACCTGGTCTCTTTTTTCCTTCATGGTACGGCCTTCGGTGACATCACCGAATTTAATAGCGCCGGCAACCTCTGTTATGATGGGTATCGTAAATGGATCCCATTCTGCCATGATCTGACGGGGCTTTACTTTCTCCCCGTCTCGGGCTTTTAATGTGGCGCCGTATTGAATGGGATATTTCTCAACTTCCCTTCCGCCTCTGCCCAGAATTGCAATTTCACCGTTTCGGTTCATGACAATGAGGTTTCCGTCTTTGTTTTCAACTGTTTTCAGGCTGATAAACTTAACAGTGCCTTCGTTTATGGGTTGAATCGTGGACTGTTCCACCCTCTTGCTCGCAGTGCCGCCGATGTGAAACGTTCTCATGGTCAACTGGGTTCCGGGTTCGCCTATCGACTGCGCGGCAATGACACCGACGGCTTCCCCAATATTTACATGATGTCCATGAGCAAGGTCCCGGCCATAGCAATTCCTGCAGATACCGCTTCTTGTCTGGCATGTCAGTACCGACCTGATTTTCACCTTCTCTATGCCGGCATTTTCTACGGCCATGACCTTTTCTTCATCGATTTCCTCATTGGCTTTTATCAGCAGCTCTTCCGTCACGGGGTCATTGATATCCTCAAGGGCTACGCGTCCGAGGATCCTGTCTCCAACCCTCTGAAGGATTTCCCCACCCTCCACAAGTGGCTCTACCCAGATACCGTCCAGGGTGCCGCAGTCTTCTTCAGTGATGATCGCGTCCTGGGCCACGTCCACGAGCCTTCTAGTCAGATAGCCCGAGTTTGCCGTCTTCAGGGCCGTATCCGCCAGCCCTTTTCTTGCTCCATGGGTAGAGATAAAATACTGAAGAACGGTTAAGCCCTCGCGAAAGTTTGACGTAATTGGGGTTTCGATAATTTCACCGGACGGCTTGGCCATCAATCCCCTCATGCCGGCCAACTGCCTCATCTGATCCTTGCTTCCCCTCGCGCCGGAATCAGACATCATATAGATGGGATTGAAACTGGAGACAGACATTTTTTTGTTTCCCGGACCCATCACTTCATCCAAGGCCATTTCCTTCATCATTTCCGACGACACGGTTTCAGTAGATTGAGCCCAAATATCAACCACTTTATTATATTTCTCACCTTCGGTGATCAATCCGCTGGTGTATTGATCATCGATCTTTTTAACTTCATTTTCGGCCAGTTCAATGATTTTTTCTTTTTTGGAGGGAATCTGCATGTCCTTTATTGCAATGGACATCCCTGAAAGAGTTGCATATTTGTAGCCGATATCTTTCAGCCTGTCTGCCAGGATAACTGTGGATTTGATGCCTACCGTGCGATAGGATTCGTTAACCAGTGAACGAAGTTCCTTTTTTGTCATGGTTTTGTTCATCAGGTCAAAGGGAAGCGATTCGGGCAGGATTTCATACAGAAGTACTCGGCCTGTGGTCGTGTCATAAATTTTTCCGTTTAGCCGGACCTTTATTGATGCATGCAGGTCAAGCTCTTTTGCATCATAAGCCATCCTTACTTCTTTCGGGCTGGAAAAAACCTTTCCTTCTCCCTTGCAAAATGGTTTTTCCCGAGTCATGTAGTAGATTCCCAGAACAATGTCCTGGCTCGGAACAATGATGGGATCCCCGTTTGCAGGTGAAAGAATATTGTTGGTGGACATCATCAGGACCCTGCACTCTATCTGGGCTTCGATGGACAACGGCACATGGACCGCCATCTGGTCACCGTCAAAGTCGGCATTAAAGGCGGTACACACCAGGGGATGAAGCTGGATGGCTTTTCCCTCGATGAGGATAGGTTCGAAGGCCTGTATCCCCAGTCTGTGCAGGGTAGGTGCCCTGTTCAAAAGGATACAGTATTCTTTGACAACTTCATCAAGGGCATCAAAGACAGCGGATTCTTCTCTTTCCACCATTTTTTTCGCACTCTTGATTGTCGTGACAAGGCCCTTTTCATCCAGCTTGTTGTAAATGAAAGGCTTAAAGAGTTCCAACGCCATCTTTTTCGGAAGCCCGCATTGGTGAAGACGAAGATCCGGGCCAACGACAATGACCGAGCGGCCGGAATAGTCCACTCGTTTCCCGAGCAAATTTTGACGGAATCGCCCCTGTTTGCCTTTCAGCATGTCACTCAAAGATTTGAAAGGCCTTTTGTTGGGGCCTGTAACGACTTTACCCCTTCTTCCATTATCAAAAAGGACATCCACTGCCTCCTGGAGCATCCTTTTTTCATTTCTTATGATGATGTCCGGCGCATTCAGATCCAGCAGCCTTTTCAACCGGTTGTTTCTATTGATGACCCGCCTGTAAAGGTCGTTCAAGTCTGAAGTGGCAAATCGGCCTCCGTCAAGAGGGACGAGGGGCCTGAGATCTGGCGGCAACACCGGGACTACGTCCAGGATTATCCACGCCGGTTCATTGCTTGACCCTCTGAAGGCATCGATGATTTTCAGGCGCTTGGCCAGCTTTTTCTGTTTGGCGACGGATTTGGTTGAATGCATCTCAACCCTGAGGGTTTTAGAAAGCTCATCCAGGTCAATTTCCTCCAGCATCCGCCTGACCGCTTCGGCACCGATACCCGCTTCGAAGCGGTCACCATAGTCTTCTCTTGCCTGCTGCAGTTGTTCATCATTCAGCAGTGTGCCTTTCACAAGAGGGGTGTCCTTGGGATCAATAATAATATAAGACTCAAAATAGATAACACGATCCAGGGTTTTTAAAGTCAGATCCAGGAGATGTCCTGCCTTTGAGGGGAGGCACCTCATAAACCAGATATGGGCCACGGGCGCAGCGAGTTGAATATGACCCATCCGTTCGCGTCGAACTTTGGACTGAATCACTTCCACACCGCATTTCTCGCATACAATGCCCCTGTGTTTCATACGTTTGTATTTGCCGCAATTGCACTCATAGTCCTTTATGGGACCGAAAATCTTTGAACAGAAGAGGCCGTCTTTTTCAGGTTTAAAGGTCCTGTAATTAATGGTTTCAGGTTTTTTAACCTCGCCGGATGACCACTCTCTGATCTTCGTTGGCGATGCCAATGAGATATTGATTGCGTTGAAGCTCGATGGATCCTTCGGCTTTGTAAAGAAGCTGTATAATTCTTCCAATGCCTTTCTCCTTTTTTTGCGGTTTAGTGTAATCAACCAGAGCTACTGCTGGCTATCTTCAAAAAGCTGAATCTCCAGTCCAAGACTCTGCAATTCTTTTACAAGCACTTTAAAGGATTCCGGAAGTCCGGGTTCAAGAACATTATTTCCCTTGACGATCTTTTCATACATCCGGGTCCTGCCGGCCACATCATCCGATTTGACTGTTAGAAACTCCTGAAGCGTATAGGCGGCACCGTAGGCCTCCATGGCCCATACCTCCATTTCTCCCAGCCTCTGACCACCGAACTGGGCTTTACCGCCAAGGGGCTGCTGAGTCACGAGGGAATACGGCCCGATGGAACGTGCGTGGATCTTGTCATCCACCAGATGGTGGAGTTTCATCACGTACATAATGCCCACGGTGATCTGCTGATCGAACGGTTCGCCTGTCCTGCCGTCATAAAGCGTTGTCTGGGCCGTTGTCGGTAATCCGGCTTGTTCCAGGCACCATTTTATTTCATCTTCTTCTGCGCCGTCGAAAACAGGTGAAGCCATGGGCAATCCGGAAGTAAACAGCTTGGCGTTTTCCTTCAGCTCTTCATCAGACATCCGTGCAAAGGTCCTTTCATATTGCTGTTCTGAAAACAACGATTTGAACTTCTGCTTCAACTCTTTGATGTTTTGCATTTTATTCACCAGTTCGCCGATCTGTTTTCCAAGTTCAACTGAGGCCCAGCCCAAATGGGTCTCCAAGATCTGTCCAACATTCATTCTTGAGGGTACCCCAAGGGGGTTCAGGACAACATCAACCGGTGTCCCATCAGCAAAATAAGGCATGTCTTCAACCGGAAGAATTACAGATAAGACTCCTTTGTTTCCATGGCGACCTGCCATCTTGTCTCCCACGGACAATTTACGTTTTACAGCGATGCAGACTTTTACCATCTTGATGACACCGGGGGCCAGATCATCGCCTGAAGTCAATGCTTCTACCTTGTCATCAAATTGCTTGGTGTAATAAGCTATCTTGGTGGAATAACTTTCAATGATTGATTCCAGTTTTTCTATTTCGTCCATGGAGGCCTTCAGGTCTGCGCCGGACCAGCCCTCAATTGGGGTCTGATTGATATGTTCCGATGTTATTTTTTTGTCTGCAGGCACCAGGACATCTCCGGAGTCCTTATTATACAGATCGGTTTTCAGCTTTTTCCCGATGAGGATCTCCTTCAGCGCATCCTTCATCATTTCGCCGATAATATTCACCTGGTCTCGCAGGTCTGTCTCGAGCCGTTCCACTTCTTCTTTTTCAATCTCAAGGCTGCGCTTGTCTTTTTCGACGCCTCTTCTCGAGAATACCTTGGCATCAACCACAGTGCCGTGAACACCGGATGGAGCTCTCAGGGAAGTATCCTTAATGTCTCCTGCCTTGTCTCCGAATATGGCCCGCAGAAGTTTTTCTTCCGGAGAAAGCTGGGTTTCGCCTTTCGGGGTTATCTTCCCAACCAGAACATCAGCCGGCTTTATTTCCGCCCCGATCATAATGATACCGCTTTCATCCAGGTTTTTCAGCGCCTCTTCTCCCACATTCGGAATATCCCTGGTGATCTCTTCTTTGCCCAGCTTTGTGTCTCTTGCAACGACTTCAAACATTTCTATATGGAAGGACGTGTAGATATCATCTTTCACGACCCTCGAACTCATGAGAATGGAGTCTTCAAAGTTATACCCGCCCCAGGACATGAAAGCGACCATTACGTTCTGGCCCAATGCCAGCTCCCCAAGCTCAATGGCGGGCCCGTCAGCAATGATTTGACCTTTCTTGACGGTTTTCCCCACTTTTATAATAGGTTTCTGGGAATAACAGCTGTTCTGGTTTGACTTTCTGAACTTGGCCAATCGGTAAATCTCGACCGCCGGTTCACCATCCGGACCGCCTTCAGATTTGACCACTATACGGGAGGCATCCACATCCTCTACAACGCCCCCCTTCCTGGCAATGACAGAGACACCGGAATCCCGTGCGATGACACTTTCTATCCCGGTGCCGATTAAAGGCGCCTTTGGCTTCAAAAGAGGGACGGCCTGACGCATCATGTTTGATCCCATCAAGGCCCTGTTGGCATCGTCATGTTCCAGGAACGGAATAAGGGAGGATGAAACGCTTACAAGCTGGTTGGGTGATACATCCATATATTTCACATCCTGAACAGGGGCCTTTCCGGCCTCTCCCTTTACTCGCACCGCAGCTTCATCTCTGATAAAACTGCCGTCTTTGTCCAAAGGGGCGTTTGCCTGGGCAATGGGATCGTCACCTTCATCAAGCGCAGACAGGTATTCAATTTCGCCTGTTGCTATACCGTTTTCAACACGTCTGTATGGCGTCTCGATAAAACCAAATTCGTTTACCCTTGCATAGGTGCTCAATGATACGATTAGTCCGATATTCGGCCCTTCCGGAGTCTCAATGGGGCAGATCCTGCCGTAGTGTGTCGGGTGAACGTCCCGGACCTCAAATCCGGCCCTTTCCCTTGTCAAACCGCCTGGACCTAACGCACTCAGCCTTCGTTTATGTGTGACTTCAGACAACGGATTGGTCTGATCCATGAATTGGGAAAGTTGGCTTGTCCCGAAAAATTCTCTGCAAATAGCCGATACAGGCTTGGAATTAATCAAATCATGGGGCATCAAAGTTTCCACTTCCTGAAGGCTCATTCTTTCCTTGATGGCCCTTTCCATCCTGACAAGCCCTATCCTGTACTGATTTTCGAGAAGTTCACCAACGGCCCTTACGCGACGGTTCCCGAGATTGTCAATATCATCGACCAAGGCCTCCGTGCTTTTCAGCCGGATAAGTTCCCTTACGGTTTTAATGATATCATCCTTTCTGAGGGTTCGCTGATCAAGGGAGACATCAAGGCCGAGCCGGTAGTTCAATTTCAGTCGGCCCACTTTTGAAAGGTCGTATGTATTGAGATTGAAAAAGAGATTGTTGAAAAAGGTCTCGGCTACTTCCTGCGTGGGCGGACTGCTGGGCCTCATTTTTCTGTAGATATCAAGGATCGCCTCATCAGTGGTTCCAATCTTGTCCAGGAGCATCGTGTCCCTGATATGGGTGCTTACCCCCTGAGCTTCAAGGGCCAGGCATTCCAGTTCGCTGAAACCTTTTTCCTTTACGATGTCAATGTGTTCCGAAGTAAGCGTCTGATTTCCCTCGACCAGGATCTCTCCGGTTTCAGGATCTATCAGGTCATCAGCAATGACGCGTCCCTCCAGATCCTCAAAATCGATGGGGATGTGCTCAATGCCGGCCGATTTAAGTGCTTTTTCCAGCCGCTTTGTGTATTTGTCCCCCTTTTTGGACAGGACTTCTCCTGTCTGAGGATTAACCACATCTTTTGTGAGCTTCTTTTGATACCAGTTTTCTCTCTTGGCTTCTCTCCAGCATTTATCCTTCTCGACCCTAATGATTTCTGTTTCATAAAACATACGCAGAAGCTCCCGGGTCGAGTACCCAAGGGCTTTGAGAAGTATGGTGATCGGAAATTTGCGTCTTCTGTCGATACGGACATTCAAAATATCTTTTGGGTCAAACTCAAAGTCAAGCCAGGATCCTCTTAGAGGGATAACGCGTGCTGAATAAAGGAGTTTTCCGCTGGCATGAGTTTTACCTTTGTCGTGGTCAAAAAAGACCCCTGGAGAACGGTGGAGCTGACTGACGACAGCCCTTTCTGTTCCGTTGACAATAAATGTGCCCCGGCCAGTCATGATGGGGAGTGTCCCGAAATAAATTTCCTGTTCTTTGATATCCCTTATGCTTCTTGTGCCCTCAGCTTTATCTGTGTCAAATACGACCAGTCGGAC
>JAFDJF010000482.1 GCA_019307645.1 Deltaproteobacteria bacterium | reverse complement strand
TCCCAGTTCCGAAAAAATTCTTGCCGATTGAACACTTTCCTCAATATCTATTCCATCAGGCAGGAAGTCCGTGGTATTCACTTTAATCAAAATGGGAAAGTCTTCACCGACCCTTTTTCTTCCCCGTTTATAAATTTCTTTAACAATCCAACTCCGGTTTTCTAATGAACCGCCATATTGATCTTCTCTTCTATTTGTATGCGGGGACAGGAATGAATTCAGAAGCCATCCATGAGCGGCGTGAAGCTGTACCCCGTCAAAACCGGCTTCCTGCGCCCTTTGAATTGATGCCGCAAAGCCGTCAATAATCGATTCGATCTCTTCAAGTGTTAAAGCGCGAGGGGTCTGTTTGAGTAAGGTATCAAAGATCGAAGACGGCGCCGTAGGTTCTGCTTCAGGAGCTTCTCCTTCCTCTTCTACAAAAATTTCCGGATGCTTTCCAATATAGTTCATGAGTGCAGGGGAAAGATATGCTCCAAGGTTTGCAGCACTTTCTGCTGTTGCCACTTGTCTGCCGGGGTGAAACAGTTGAAGTATGATCCTGCATTCCCCATCCGCTGTGTGTACGGCCCGTGACAGTCGTTTCAGGCCGGGTATGAAGCTGTCATCATAGGCCCTTATAACCTTGGGAAAAGAAATGTTTTCAGGGTCAATTGCTGCAGCGCCGGTGATAATCATCCCTGCACCGCCCATTGCCAGATTTGTGTACAGGCCCACCAGAGAATCAGAGACTTCACCCTTAATAGTGGCGGAGCCTTCATAGGTTGCTGATTTCACCAGTCGATTTTTGATTTCCATTCTGCCGATTGTTTTCGGACTGAAAACAATACTGTCTGCACGATTCATATCCCCGCCTCCTTAAAAACAATAGAATCCCTGTCCAAAGTTAAAACAAACAATCTAAAGTGAGCCCCGACAAAGCCGGGTAGTCCGCTGTTATTCGAGAACTTTGATGTTGCGGGCGGCGCAGATTTCTTTGAGTTGTTTTGGCCATACGGTGATTGTAACCTCGGCCAGGTCTGCTTTCTTGTCTGTCATATGCTCTCCTCTCAGGGTTTTGTCCTTTAAACGCATGCATGAAAATCAGAGCGTAACTGAAAATACCGGTATGATTGCGTCTCCTTGAAATCACAAATGTTTTTGGGCTCCCGAATTTCTCCTTGACTCAAGTTTGGCTCTTTTTATATATTAGCGCCACTAAAAATCAACCATTTATTTTCATTTTCGCTAAATTGAGGAGAACGCTTTTATGCCAAAACGTGACGACATTAAAAAAGTGATGATTATCGGTTCCGGTCCCATCATCATCGGCCAGGCCTGCGAGTTTGATTATTCCGGGACTAGGCCCTCAGACAGCTGGGTTATGAGATCGTGCTGGTCAATTCCAATCCGGCAACCATTATGACGGACCCCGGGACGGCCGACGTGACCTATATTGAACCTCTCAACTTACAGATCATGACGGAAATCATCGAAAAAGAGCGGCCTGATGCGTTACTTCCCAACCTGGGCGGGCAGTCCGCACTGAACCTGTCCTCTGAGCTGGCAGCCGCCGGTGTCCTGGACAAGTATGGCGTCCAGATCATCGGCGTTCAGGTTGACGCCATCGAACGGGGAGAAGACCGGTCTGCCTTTAAGGAAACCATGAATCTTCTCGGAATCGAAATGGCACGCAGCGAGCTGGCATACAGCGTAGAAGAGGCTGAAAAAATTGCCGCTTCTCTCGGGTATCCTGTTGTCATACGGCCGGCATACACCATGGGGGGGACGGGCGGAGGAATCGTTTACAATATAGAAGAATTGCGAACCATTGCCAGTCGGGGTCTTTCGGCGAGCCGTGTCGGTCAGGTCCTGGTGGAAGAAGCAGTCGTGGGATGGGAAGAACTTGAACTCGAAGTGGTGCGCGATGCAAAGAACCAGATGGTTACGGTGTGTTTTATCGAAAACGTGGATGCCATGGGCGTTCATACGGGAGACAGCTTTTGCACGGCACCCATGCTCACCATTGATCCGGAGCTTCAGAAGCGGCTGCAGAAATATTCATATGACATTGTGGAGGCCATTCAGGTTATTGGCGGCACGAACATCCAGTTCGCCCATGATCCCAAGACCGGGAAGGTGGTGGTCATTGAAATCAACCCCAGGACCTCTCGATCATCGGCCCTGGCATCCAAGGCCACGGGGTTTCCCATTGCACTGATTTCATCCCTGTTGGCCGGAGGTCTGACCATGGACGAAATCCCCTATTGGCGCGATGGTACCCTTGAAAAATATACGCCATCCGGCGATTACGTCGTCGTCAAATTCGCCCGCTGGGCCTTTGAAAAGTTTGAAGGGTCTGAAGATAAGCTCGGGACCCAGATGCGAGCCGTGGGCGAGGTCATGAGTATTGGAAAGAACTACAAAGAGGCCTTTCAGAAGGCTATCCGATCTCTGGAGACCGGAAGGTACGGTCTGGGTTTCGTAAAAGATTTTCATGAGAAATCCCTGGAAGATCTCATGGATCTTCTGGCAGAGCCGTCCAGTGAACGCCAGTTCATCATGTATGAGGCCATCAGAAAAGGCGCCACCATCGAGGACCTGTTTGCAAAGACATATATTAAGCCCTGGTTCATTGAACAGATGAAGGAACTGGTGGACCTTGAGGAGGCGATCCTGAGGTACAGAGGCAAGCAATTCCCGGACGCCCTGCTGACTCTGGCCAAGAAAGATGGCTTTTCAGACCGCTACATTTCCCAACTTCTCCAGTCCTCTGAAAAGGATATTCGGGATAAACGAATTGCCCTGGGTGTGGTAGAAGCCTGGGAACCTGTCCCTGTGAGCGGAGTGGAAGACGCAGCCTATTATTTTTCCACCTATAATGCGCCCGACAAGGTGGGGACCAGCGAGAATCGAAAGATCATGGTGTTGGGCGGCGGTCCCAATCGGATCGGGCAGGGGATCGAGTTCGACTATTGCTGTGTTCATGCGGCATTGACGCTCCGGGATGAAGGCCTTGACTCGATCATGGTCAACTGTAATCCTGAAACCGTGTCCACGGACTATGACACGTCAAACAAACTCTACTTTGAACCGCTCACTGTGGAGGACGTGCTGAGTATCTATGAAAAAGAAAAGCCTGAAGGGGCTATTGTTCAGTTTGGCGGGCAAACGCCCCTGAATCTTGCCGAGGAGCTGGCAGCGGCAGGGGTCAAAATTATCGGCACCTCACCGAACACCATTGATCTGGCAGAAGACCGTGACCGGTTCCGTCAAAAGATGCGCAAACTGGGCATTCCTGAGCCGGAATCCGGCATGGCCAGCAACCTGGAAGAAGCACTCAAGGTGGCTGAGAAGATTGGCTACCCTTTGATGGTACGGCCTTCCTATGTGCTGGGGGGGCGTGCCATGGAGGTCATCCATGACGAAGAAATGCTTAAGCACTATGTGGCTGCGGCAGTGGATGTATCCCCTGAACGCCCAATACTGATCGACAAATTCCTTGAAAATGCCATCGAGGCGGAGGCGGATGCCATTTCAGACGGCACGGATGCCTTTGTGCCGGCGGTCATGGAACATATTGAACTTGCGGGCGTGCATTCAGGAGACTCGGCCTGCGTGATCCCTCCCATCAGCATCCCGCCCAAACATGTGGACACCATTTATGATTACACCAGAAAGATTGCCATCGAGCTTAATGTGGTGGGGCTCATGAACATCCAGTATGCCATTGCAAACGATACGGTTTACATCCTTGAGGCCAATCCACGGGCGTCCCGCACGGTTCCGCTCGTGTCAAAGGTCTGCAATATCTCCATGGCACGCCTTGCCACACAGGTCATGCTGGGCAAAAAACTGGCCGATCTTGATATCAAGCCCAAATCCATTCCTTATTTCGGTGTTAAAGAGGCCGTGTTTCCCTTTAATATGTTCCCGGAGGTTGACCCCCTTTTAGGCCCTGAAATGCGGTCCACAGGCGAGGTGCTTGGGATGGCTGACTCTTTTGGACTTGCATTCTTCAAGGCCCAGGAAGGCGCGCAACAGACCCTGCCTTCAGAGGGCACGGTACTTCTCACTGTTTCCGAAAATGACAAGCCGGGCGTCCTTGAGGCGGCCCGTCAGTTTGACAGCCTGGGGTTCAAAATCAAGGCCACTAAGGGTACCCATGAGTTATTAGGTGCCAATGGCATTGCAGCAGAGCATATTTTGAAGATGCATGAAGGGCGTCCCAACATTGTGGACAGCATCAAAAATGATGAAATACAGCTGGTCATAAACACACCCAGCGGAAAGTTGAGCAAACATGACGATTCTTATATTCGAAAGGCTGCAATAAAATATAAAATCCCGTATATTACAACCTTAGCCGCCGCACTTGCCGCAGCAAAGGGCATTGCAAGCAACCGAAAGGGACACGGTAAAGTCAAATCGTTACAGGAATACCATAAAGACATTAAGTAGTGTCCATCCAGAAATAAGGATTTAAGTAGTCGGTGGAATTTTCTATGACATAATCCTAAATCCGACGCAGAGATTGGGCGAAATAGTTGTTTCTGGATGGGCACTACCTAGGACTGCCCTTTACCCATAAGTTGCGCCTACGTAGTTCGATGTTTTTTGTAGCAACCCAAAAACCTCCGGCAATACGAGGAACCGGCTGATAGGGTTATAAAACACAAAAAAACACAAAATATGTACAAATCCAACCTTCTAGCGGTTAATTGCCGTTTACGAACGAAGGACTTATGGGTAAAGGGCAGTCCTAGCCTGGATAAGAGGTTTAACCGCCAGTCGATCTCATACGCTTCTTGTAAAAGATAAAACAGTGCGTCTCCTTTTTCTTGACATTTTACGCCAATAAATTGATCCTTTGTGCCAAGGATGATAACTCTCTGAAAATATTAATAACTTTTGACTGCATGGTG
>JAFDJF010000481.1 GCA_019307645.1 Deltaproteobacteria bacterium | reverse complement strand
TCTCGCAGGCGATGTCGAGGTATCGATCTGCTCGGAAATCATAGTGCTGCTCTTGATTATCTGCCATCGCAGGAGGCCGTCTTGTTTGGACTTAGTCTTTTTTTTTGAACATAACGAGTACACCATCTCTGTCGGTCACGCCTAAAGCCTTCGCCAGCTTATCCTCTCTACCGTTTTTTTCCCATGGATTAAAGTCAAACATATCTGAGTAGAGATTTTTCCTCACCATGTGTGGAGTAAGGTTTTGCATTGCCGCAGTTACGTCTTCCCGGCTTCCCTCGACAACTCCAAGGAAAAGTTGTTTGAAAACGCTTGTTACGAAATCCAACTGGTCGGGTTTTACGGTTTTCAATACATCAGTTCCGCCTTCTTGCTCTAATCGTGGATATACCTCAAAACCTGTAACCAAACCCCTTTGGGGAAGTGAGACTCGGGAGTGAAGGGAGGACGATTGTGCGCAGGTAGTAAGTAATACATCCGGTTGCAGTTCCGTTAGTATTCTGGCTCCGACGGTTTGTCCTAAACCAAAGTCTTGATATGCTGGTAGAATGGCAGTGCCAATTAAGTAGACTCCTTTTAAAAGGTTGCCACCGTATTCAACTTCTCCGCAGTCAAATGTACTGGCGGCTACCAGATCACCGCTATCATTCCTGAACAGGATGGCTTGTCTATGATATCTTCCACCAGGCTTGCTAAAAAAGAGGCGGACCCAGTCTTGGCGCTCTTTCCCTGACATTCTTGGAAAAGCATGAGAGAAAAGGTTCTCGAGCTCGCCACTCAATCTTTCTTGAGCCTCATCCGGCCATCGGAGTATTTGGTCAGTAAGGATGACTTTTGCTCTGAGTCGGTGGCCCGTTGCTCTGTTTTTCTCTTGATCGTTACCGTCGGTGTGTCTATGAGAGCCTGAGCTATGAAGGTGAAAATCCTTGACAACACTCGAGGTAACTATTGGGTCCTTTTTCTTCCTGTGTTTCATCAGAGTTGAACCCTTCCCGTTTTATGTCTTTCATCCACGGTGATTGTGCGGTCGGACTGGGCTGAGACCAGAAAAATAAAGGTTATAAAAAGGTAGGCAAGCCCAAAGTAGGGAATGCCTTTGCTGATTTCCGTTGCAACAATCAACCAGCCAAACATGATCGGTCCGAGCACTTGGCCGGTTCGCATGGCCGAGTTGAAGAGTCCCATGGCCGTTCCCTGCCCAAGTTTACGGGAGATTTCGAGTTTCAGTATATAGGATCTCCTCGAAACCCCAAAACTACTTGAAAGACCCAAGAGCAGGATTGCCAGCGCAGTAGCTATCGGTCCTTCGATCAACCAGAATATAAGAAATCCCAGACTCCCCAAAATGCCGCTTACCACAACATATGTTTTTTTGTTACTGGATCTGTCGGCATACTTGCTGACGAAGGGCCCAAGGTAAATAAGGCAGATGCCATAGATCATGAGAATTCGGCCGATGGTTGACTGTGACGTGCCGATCCGGTTCAGGTATACCGGGCTAAAGTAGTAGAGAAACCCGACAACAGCCACAGCGCTGGGGAAAGCGCTCAGGAGAATCATGCTGAACACATTCCTGTTGAAGAAAAATTCAAAGACCTGTCTCTTGTTGACTGACTCCGTAGGTGGCTCTGATGAGTAATATGCTGGTTTTCTGAGGGCGCGCCGCAGAAACACAATTGTGTAGGCAATAACAGAAAAGACAATAACTGCGCCAACAAGGAAAACCGGATAATAACCGACTCTGTCGGCGAGCATGGCACCGGCTGCCCCACCGCAAATACTTCCAGCCATTATCCCGGCAAAAAGTTGGGCGAGCCCCTGAGTTTTCGTATCTTCGTCGGTATATGACAGAACGAATCCCTGGCACGCCATCCAAGAAAGTCCATACCCCAGACCGACAACGCCCCGGGAAACTATGAAATGAAGCGCGTCAGGAGCAAACCAGGAGTAGAGGACGCCCATACCGGACAGCAAAAGGCCGCTGAGAAAGGGCTCATGCCACCCTCGCCGATCGAGCCACGCGCCTGCTGCTAAGATAGAAAACGCCGCAAAAAGCATTTCCACGGAAATCGGCAGCCCCATCACTATATCCTTGGAAAGGCCGAACATTGGTGCATAGAGTTTTTCCATATGAAGGGGCAGAAACGAAATGGAAATGTCGACACCGAAAAGAAACAGGAAAGCTGCCGGCCGAATGGCCGCATAGTGGATCTGCATTCGTCCTGGTGCGGCGATCTCACGCTTATGCATAAGCGGGAAAACCAGAATCAAGAGCTCTACGGAAAAGAGGATAGCGATCGCCAAGACGGTCAGAGAGTCAAGGACGATTTCCCGCAGCCTTGCCAAAACCACTTTTTTGGAAATGGTCGTAGAAATAAAACCTGCACGTTCCTCGTCCTTGATGATATTGATGCGTACCTTGTATTCAGAAGTCTCATCAGGAAAATCTCGAAGCCTCTTTGCATTATCCACGGTGTCATTCTTTGTGAAGTCGATGACGCCTTGTCGATCTGCCATGTAGAGTACGTTGCCCTGGTTGTCAAAGATGGAAATGTCGTTTACCTCGGGCAAGGCCGGAAGGATTTTGCCCATCATGACTTCCATCTTCACGAGCTTGTTTATGTCCAAACCCTTGCTGAGCAGATACTCTACGTCATTCCTCAAGAGCGTAATTAAAGCTAACGATTTTTCTTTGGTTATGTTCAAGTAATAATCTTCAAAAACAATCGTACCTAAACCGGAGAACAATAACTGGGACAAGATGATAACGCAGAAAAGTAAAATGGAAATTGTTCTTCGGGGAAATCCTTTCTTTTTCGTCTTGAACTGAACGTTTATTATTCTCTCAACCAAACTCATTATTTCTGCGCGTTCTCGTGGAAGTATCAAGAAGAGCAGCATCAGAAGCATGATAACGCCACAGGCAAGGATGATGACGCCGGTTTTAACATTCTCAACTAAGGCGGGATTGAGGAGTGCTTTCACTTGTTTTTGGCTGAAGGCGAGAACAGCCGTTGCAACCCAGGTCTTATTCCGGTCCCGAATGGGCAGCGTCACAAGGTAGGTGCTTTCGTGCTTTGCTAAATGCGAGGTTCTGAGCAAATCATCTTTTTCGGTTGTCTTGCCATAATCTACACGGGCTTTTTCAGGCAGCTTCGAATCAATGAGGGTTTCATTGGTACTGTAAAGTATTTTTCCATCTGGCAGGGCGACGGCCACATATCTGCCAAA
>JAFDJF010000480.1 GCA_019307645.1 Deltaproteobacteria bacterium | reverse complement strand
CAAATTGCGTACATAGCTGCCGTTAGTTTGGAATGACTCACAAATATGCGGATTTCTAAAAAGACACCGCCGCCGCCTTATTGCAGCGATCTTACCCGAACTTTTTGAGAAGTTACCTTTTTTATTGTCAAGTGCCCAATTATACGCTTTAATGAGGTAAACGCGGGCTGGTTTTATAGTTGGTAAGTCAGGCCCCGGGGATTTCAAGACATCAAATTGAATCTGGATTTCCGGTTTGACTTGCGGTATCAATTCTTCCGGGAGAATTCCATGTGTTTCAGGTATAAACGTCCTCCGAGAAGTTATCTGTTCTGCCTGAAGTCACTGGCAGTCGCCATTCTTATGTGCCAGTTTATTCCCTTCGCAGGTGGCTGTACAAAGGAAGACCCGTCGGAAGTCGAAGAAGCAAGGGTCGTAATGCCCATTAGAAAGCCCATGCCCAAGCCATCGGCTCCGCCGGATCAAGACGAAGCAGGGGAGGAAAAAAACAGGGATCAGGGATTGCCCCCCCCTTTACCGGAGGAACAGTCTGAAACACTGGGGGAGATAAGCGCTGAAGAGGGGTATTACAGGGTGCAGAAAGGGGACTGTCTTATAAAAGTTGCCGGGCTTGAGGAAGTGTATGATGATCCGATTAAATGGACAAGCCTGTTTCGCATGAATATGGACAAGCTCGATGGAATGGAAATTACCGAAGATTTTCATAACATGGAACTCCCGGAAGGACTTGGGTTAAAATTTGTGACAGAATCAGAAGCTGAAGAAAACCTGGCAAAACTGGGCCGGGAGGTTTACGCGGTAAATGTGCTCTCAGCCGAAACTTCGCAAAAAATCGTTCCACGGGCAATCACTCTAATGAAAAATGGTTACAACGCATACATTTGCACGGCCACGGTGAAAGGGAAAAAATGGCTGAGACTTCGGGCTGGTTTTTTCAAGGGTTATACAGAGGCTGTTGAGGCAGGAGAACATATCAAGACCATTCTGGACGAAACGAACGTGTGGGTAGCCAGGATTAAAAAAAACGAGCTGGAACAATTCGGCGGATATTGAAGGTTCGCGCAAAAAACAAGGTGTAAGGAAAGAGGTATAAGGTGAAAGGCAAAAAAATAATCGTCGGCATATCCGGTGGTATTGCAGCCTATAAAGCGGCAGAATTGGTTCGACTCCTGATGAAGTCGGAAGTCTATACTCAAGTTGCCATGACATCAAACGCCACCCGATTTGTAACTCCCCTTACGTTTGAGGCCCTTTCCGGAAACAGGGTGCTCCGGGATATGTTCAGCCAGGAAGGACCCGACATGGAGCACATCACCTGGGGTCAGGAGTCAGACCTGATCATTATTGCTCCGGCCACGGCCAATTTTATTGCCAAAATGGCCCACGGTATCGGAGATGACTTCCTGTCCACCATGGTCCTTGCAGCCACGGCCAAAGTTCTGGTATGCCCTTCCATGAACAGCCAGATGTTTGTAAACCCGGCTGTACAGGACAATCTCAGGCTTCTCAGGGACAGAGGTATCACGGTCATGGAACCGGGGGAAGGGCAACTGGCCTGCAACACAGAAGGCCCGGGAAGACTGCCGGAGCCGGAGGATATTTTAGAACAGGCGGAAATCCTGCTCTCGCCGCAGGATCTCTCCGGCCTGAAGCTCCTGGTGACCGCCGGAGCGACCATTGAACCCATTGACCCTGTCAGGTATATTTCAAACAGGTCAACAGGAAAAATGGGTTACGCGCTTGCCAGAGCTGCAAAATGGCGGGGCGCGGCTGTGACCCTTGTGAGCGGTCCCACGGCGCTGGAACCGCCTTATGGCGTTACGTTTCGCGCAGTTAAAACAGCAGAAGACATGAGGCAGGCGGTCTTTGACAGCCGTCCCGGTTGTGACATCATCATCAAAGCTGCAGCTGTTTCCGATTACAGACCGCGTGAAATGGCCCGGCAAAAAATCAAGAAAGGCGCTGATTCATTATCCCTTGATCTTGTGAAAAATCCCGACATCCTCGCACAATTAGGGGCCAGGAAGAAAGAATCCCCCTGCATCCTGGTGGGCTTTGCAGCGGAAACAGAGGCGCTTCTTTCACATGCAAAAGAAAAACTGACGGCAAAAAACCTTGACATGATTGTTGCAAATGATGTCTCAAGAGGTGATGCGGGGTTTGAGGCAGACACGAATATCGTCAAAATGATATTCGGAGACGGGACCACGGAAGATTCATCCCTGATGTCAAAGGATGAAGTGGCAAATCTGGTCCTGGACAGAGCAAAAGCGCTTTTGGAAAAGTCACCTTGAACGCACAAGCGGAAATCAAAGAGATCTTCGGCTATCTGAGAAACATTCTAGTCGCTCACAAGGAAATCGGGCTGGAGCCGCCGCATATTTCAGCCCAGGACCTGGCCCCCGTGGACGCCGGTGCATCTGCTGTCGAGAGCGGTTCCGGTCCATTGGATCATCAGGACTCCCTCGAAGCCTTGATGGCCTATGTGGGAGACTGCAGGAGATGTAAACTTCATGAGGGCAGAACCCGCCTGGTCTTCGGCGAAGGGGCTCCCCGTGCCAGGCTGGTCTTTGTTGGGGAGGGACCCGGCAGGGAAGAGGATCTTGAAGGAAGGCCCTTTGTAGGGGAGGCCGGGAAGCTTTTGACCCGGATCATCGAAAATGGTATGGGGCTTGCCCGCAAAGATGTATACATCTGCAATATAGTGAAATGCCGCCCCCCAAAAAACCGCGACCCAGAGGGGGATGAAATTAAAAGCTGTATTCCATTTTTGAGGCAGCAGCTCAAGATTATTCAACCGGAGGTCATATGTGCCCTCGGCCGGGTGGCAGGCCAGGCCATGCTGGGGGGAGATTTCAAGATTTCCCGGGAAAGGGGCAGGTGGCTTTCTTACACGGGCATACCCCTGTTGGCCACCTATCATCCGGCCTATCTCTTGAGAAATCCGTCTGCAAAACGCCAGGTGTGGGATGATGTCCAGAAAATCATGAAGCATCTGGGGCTGGAGGTCAAAAAAAATGGTTAAGTCACGAGCCTTTGTTTTCTTCTGCTTTGTGCTTATCGGCCTGGCTGGTTATGGCATTCCCATTTCGGAATCACAGGGGCAGGTTTCAACAGGGGGTGAAGCCCTGATCATTGATCTTGAAGGCCCGATCAACCCCGGAACCGCCACCTATGTAACCAGAGGACTGGAGGAGGCCCGGAAGATGGGTGCGGTGCTTGCCGTTATCCGTCTTGATAC
>JAFDJF010000479.1 GCA_019307645.1 Deltaproteobacteria bacterium | reverse complement strand
CGTGTCCCTTGGACTTTGTGTGCAAAACCGTTTGGCATATCAAAAAACCGGATGAACAGGGTTTTGTCTAAAGAATAGAGCCCCTCCTTCATCGCTTTAACCATGAACCGTGAACCCTGAACCGCTCAACCTAGGAGGCTGTCCGAGAATGCCCTTTTCCCCAAACTCTTTGTCATGCCCAAAAAAATTATCCTCGGAATATCAACTATATGCCTGTGGTAATTTTTTTTTTTTTTTCTCGATTTTGGAAAAAATTGCTATTCTCGGACAACCTCCTAGGTGTTATTAATACGCGTAGCCTTCCCACGGCTTTTTCAGACCCAGGTCCTCGGCCATTACCTTGTAGACATTGTAACCCTGTGCGCAGTGGGCAAAGCCGTGGCAATGCCATGCGGTCCCGGTACAATACACTCCTTCGATTCCAGGAATACGATGCTGCGCGAGCTCCGGGATTGGGCGGAACTTCCCTGCCTGTGATGGAAAATTTTCAATGACATGCTGATTGCCGGCAGCGCCGAAGTTTCTTGCAAACCCGGCTGTAAAGTGAGGGGTAACCGGTACATAGCCATTGACGATATCCCATGACACATTGGGGGCATACTTGGCTATCTCCTTAATCATATTATCCGCATGCTGCCTCTCCAATGCCTTCCACTCTTCATCAGTCCTGCACCATGCCGGGAGAACAAACTGCTCGGTCTGGAACCTGAAATTTTGCTCAGGGTCATCCGGAGGCCCCATACACTGGTCAAAAGAATCCAAACCAGGTTGATAGCCCTGGTACATATACAGGCCATTGAGCGCCTTTGGCCAGATCTTCGCCCGTCTTTCAGCGCTTTCCTTGATAAAGGTGTCAACGTCGCCTTTGGAGGCTTCACCGCCAAAACCCAGCCCCATGCAGTAGCCTGCATCAGGTAAAGTCTCTTCGCAAATAAACTTGGGCCTTTCAGTGAGCGCCCAGCTGTACCACATGATACACGTCCAGTCTTTGGAAAGCGCTTTCAATTTCCTTGGAATAACATCATCCACATGCTCAGGGCCGATGAGGTTGAAGATAAGTTGGAACGGGTCAACACTGGTCACAACGTATTTTGCAGCAATCTCTGTTCCGTCGGCAAGCCGTATGCCCTTTGCTTTGCCGTTTTCCAGCAATATCTTGTCGACCTTGCTGTATGTCTTTGCCTCTCCCCCATTTTCGGCGATTACCCTGAAAGCCGCATGGGTCAGGGCATGGGTGCCACCCACCACATAGCATGCATAGGGAAACCATGTCATTATTGAAAGGATCGCTGTCCAGCCCATTGCCTGGTCATCTGCTGAAAATCCGTATGACTGGCAGCACCTGTTCCCATACAGCTGGATTTTGGGATGTTCAAAAAGTGATGAAAAAAGCTGGACTGTGGTCTGCATCAACCAGTGAGGATCAATTCCGGCCTCCGGTGTCATCATACACAGCCTGTCCATGGCATCGGGTTCATTGACAGGTTTGGCCGGATTATAGGCCCACTCCATCATGGCGGGAAGCCAGTATTTTGAGGCCAAATCCCAGAGCCTGAGCCAGGTGTCCGCGTCTTTCTGGGAGAATTGAGCAAACAACGCCGCTGTCTTCTCCTGCGTCGGGTCGACATCAGGATAGGCCGAGTATTGAAGAATACAGGATTGATCATCGAAGACTGTGCCGGTAGGACTGGTGGTATAAGCATATCTTGCACCGTAATCCTCAAACTCCGGAAAGTCCCTGTACAGCGGCCCCTGATACCAGCCAATGTGACCCGCCGAACAGGTGTTCCCAACATACCCGCCGGCAGGTTCTTCTGAGGACCAACCGGTTCCGAGTTCATGCCTCTCTTCAAAAAGACACACCTTCAAGCCGCCGTACTTTGCGAGATACATTGCTGCCACAACGGCTTTTTGACCGCCTCCGACAAAAACAACATCATACTTCTCGTCCGCCATTACATTTCTCCTATTACTTTCTTAGTGCCCGAACGAAAACTGTCTTTTTCGCCAATATCTGCGTCAGATAAAAATTTTAATCCTCAAAATACTTAATGTATTCCTGCGGTTAAAATTTTTATCTTCCTTGATCTTGATGAAAAATCCTAGTTTTCGTTCAGACACTACTTAATTTTTCTTTCCCTGTTTAATATAAAAACCCCGCAGCAGAAGCTGCGGGGCGCTGAATTCAAAGCTTCCTGGAAAACCCTTTTAAAACCGGTATGCCACCTTAGGGCTCGTGTAAAATCAACTTCACATTTTTGGCCTTCAGTGCTTTAGCCATTCAATTTATCGTCCAGGATAAAATGCCCTTAAGGCATACTGACCCCGCCATCAACAGAAATGGTCTGGCCTGTAACAAAGGAGCTTTCGTCGGACGCCAGATATACGGCAATACCGATGTAGTCCTTAATAGAGGCTGTTCGACGAAGTGGTGACATCTGTGCAATCTGGTCAATGGCTTCCTGAGGGTAACCTGATGCCAGAAACTGTTCTGTATCGGTGGTCAATCCGCAGGCAATTGCATTGACATTGATCCCCATGGGGCTCAATTCCGCGGCCATTGCCCTTGTCATGGCGATCATGGCGCCCTTTGTCCCGGCATACTCCACATTCATGGGTATGCCAACCCTTCCATGGGACGAACAAATGCCAATAATCTTTCCGTATTTTTTCTCGACCATATGCCTGGCCACGAGTTGGGAACAAAAGAATACACCTTTCTGGTTAACCGCGATCACGCTGTCAAATGTGGCTTCATCCTTTTCCAGAAACGGGGCCACTGGGCCTATGCCCGCATTGTTTATCAAAATATCTATTTTCCCAAATTTTTCGATCACCTTATCGACCATTTCCTGAATTTCGGCCACTACAGATATATCTGTTTTCAGGGCAAGCACATTGGCCCCAACAGCCTTTATGTCTTTTTCCGCCTCTTGCAATCTTTCGTCTACCACGTCCAAAACTACAATATTTGCGCCTTCTTTTGCCAGTCCAAGAGCCAGGGCTTTACCAATACCCGCGCCTCCCCCGGTAATAACTGCAACTTTGTCTTTTAATCTCATTTTGCTTCCTCCTTTTCTTGAGACCAAGGCATCTCATCTTCAGGTCATTTTTGGCAGATTTTAAAGACCAAAAACCTTGAAATAGTCCACTATTACTGCGTCTTTTGCTCTTTAAAATCTACCAAACCTAAGCTAAATCTGAGCGCCAAAAATGTGAATTTATTTTTGCGCGAACCCTAAGGACATTTATGAAAAAATGCCGGCAGACGCACCATCACCCCAAAGGTTCCCTGCAATGAAACTGTCGGCATTCCAGCCTTTATAAATCCCGCCTTCGAGAGTCGGGGCAGGATTAAACAAACACCCTTATGCTATCGGCTTGCTCGCTACATTCTCGAAATCGAGCCCCAGATCCTCAAAGACCGCCTGAACACCGGCTCGTCCTGCCCCGGACACCCCGGGACCGGGAGCCGTGCTCGCGCCTACAAGATAAAGCTT
>JAFDJF010000478.1 GCA_019307645.1 Deltaproteobacteria bacterium | reverse complement strand
CCCTTCGCATCTTTTAAAGCCACAAGCTCAGACCGAAGATTTAATCCGACCCTTTCATATTGGAACGCGTTCCATATGGTGAGTTTGGATTTTAGATCCGCCTCAGAAATATCAGAGCTAATCATAGCGGCAAATGCTGTGGGGTTAAAAAATGTCTTTTCATGTCTGTACTGAACAGTCTCACCGCCGGTTGTAAAGGCACGCACACCTTTTCCAATGGCAACGGGCCGAATGGGAGGTGCAGAGGCCTCTGCCAATTGCTCCTTTGCCTCATCAGAAACATATGGACAACTATCCAGTTCGGCCTTTCCGGATGCCAGGTTCATAGCAAACGCAAGGCAGGTGGGCACGCCACATTCCTTGCAGTTTGTCTGCGGCAAGAGCTTGAATATTTGTATACCGGTTAACGCCATTTTAATCTCCTTTATAATATAAAAATTGCGGGTTGCGAGTAATACGCTCGCAACCCGTTACAATTTACTAGCCAATAATAGGATCCATATCAAGAGCCGGATGCTTCTTCTCTTTTAAAAATGGAAGGATCTCTTCCTCCGTTACGCCAACCGTTTCGTCCGCAATCATGTCATAAAGATCAGGAACGCCTATCTCTTTACCTCGTTTATCAATCCGTTCCTTGATCTCTTCCTTCAATATCTTGGGCATCCAGACCATGCGGGCCAGTCCGCCATCACCCGTGATGAACTTACCCTGGGTAATATTGAATTTTGAATGGCCGACAAATCCAGGGGATTGCGCCCCTCCGCCCATAACACCGGCAAGGGTTGTAAACTTCATGCCGCATGGGGTTTCCCCTGCATAATCCCTGCTCACCGTCATAACACCATTGCAGGAGGGCAGCATGGCGGCAATGCACTCGCAGCAGCCGCATGTGGTCATAGGGTCAATAACCATGGAGTAGAAGTTATAGTGGGTGACGGCGCCGCGCGAAGCCTTGGAAACAAAGTCGTTAACACCTTTCCACTGGCCCAGAACTGGATCGAGGCATTCGCCCTTTTCTATGGGCTGGTTCGGCCCTGTGGGGTTTATTTCATAAGACGCCTTGCAGTCCATCCAGTTGTATGCACCACAAAGTCCGGTTCTTTCGGGGCTGACCGAACAAACGTGGTTGGGAGCAAATGACTGACATAAGGTGCAGGAATAATAAATTTCAACATCCTCATCCTTCATATTTTCAACACGCTCATCCCTTTTCTTGTATTCAGCCCGTGCGCGTTTGGTAAGATCATCAACATCTTTTTTCTTGGTGTAAAGGGTTATCTGCACCTTATCCAGGATATTCCCGAAATCCTGGTGGAACTTGGCATGTAATACAACACCGATATCCTTTAAGGTAAACCCTTTTTCCACGGCCCCCTTACCCACCCTTATCCAGGAAATATCTCTCTGGCCGATATGCATAACGCCCTGGATGTAGTTGATCAGGTGATGTATCTGGCGTTCGATGATCGGTTCGAAATCAGTCTGGAATTCACGGCCTGCAATCTGGACATAAATACCAAGGGGAAATGCGTCCCCTTCCTTGAGATCACCGATGTCCTTTCCTACTATTTCCACCTTGCCGTCCTCGATATCGTTCATGTCGGCCATTTTGCAAAGCTCAGTGCACTGGCTCTTTCCGCCGCCCATCTGACAGAACAGATCGTCTCCCCTGACCCGCTCGCCCTCATAGGCCGGGCCGAAAGCACATGGGATCTCAATATCGGAAACAAGCGTTTTAAGGCCACGGACTTCAACCGATTTTGCGCAGATTTCATCATGGGCAACCGGGGATACAACATGCTCGTACGTACAGATACCCGTGGGAAGGATCTGGGTAATGTCGGTGTCGGCTATGGTTGGGAAACCCCAGTTTACACAGCCTGCAGCAGCAACACCCCACTCGGTTCCCACTTCACCCAGGGCATTGACAAATGCAAAAACCCTTTCCTTGTTGTACATGAGAATTTTTTTATAATCACCAGGCTGAACACCGCCAAAGGCCATTGCAACCCTGTTTGCAAAACCAGCTGCAAATACTGCTGAAGATATATCAGGGCCGAAACACGCGATTCGTGTACTCCAGCCAACCTGCACTCCGGCTTCAATAAGCTGCTCGACCACGGTTGTGCCGTTATGGTTTGCAGCCAGAAACATGTAAAGACCTCTTTGCTGATAATCTTCAATGATCATTTTAGCGGTTTCCGGATCAGGCGCGGAGCCTACTATTGCCGCAAAACCGGGAGCTGAGCCGTCAACAAACTCGACACCTCTTTTCCTGAATATTGTATCGTCTGCAGCGCCGGTCCAGAGTTTTCCAGCCTCGATATCCGGATCTTCTGCGTGTAAATAAAAATCAGGCTCGTTAAGATATCTGAGCGCCTCTATGACTTCAAAGGATATAATCCCTGCCATCCCTGCGTCCAGAAGAGGACCGAGGAAAGGAAGCCAGTTTTTTCCTTTAATATGCGGGGGAAGAAGTCCCCGTGCAATATCCAGAGGTTCCTGCAGATCTTCAAGGGTTTCAACCTTGATCCCGAAAAGTGAATATATTACCGGCAGAAAATAGCCGGTGTTGGGAAACCCGACCTTGGTATCCGCATTATAGGTTTCAAGAGCTTTCCTATATGCCCCTTCGGCCTGTGAAACAACTTTATAGCCGCCCTGAATGGCAGCAAATGCTATTAATCTTGACATTTTGTTCCTCCTTCGTTGAGGATTTTATATTTAATGATAATTTTACAATACATGATCCTGGTTATACCTAAAGAGCCTGGCGTGAAGCAAAATCCATCATGACTCTATCTCTTGCCTTGTCGATACCGAGTTCTTTGCGCTTTTTATCGATATGAGCAATCATCATATGGGCATGCTTGACCGGATCTGGCTCAACATCCCACATACCGCCGTAGATACCTTCAAACTCTTTGCAGATATAATTATGGAATTCAGGTGCGCCCGATGTAGGCAGGGTTACGCCGAATACCGTGTAAACACCTGATGCGACAAAGTAATGGCCGATACTTATTGCCTTTTCGCTCATCCATTCAGGCGCGCTTCCTGCAACAGGCCATTCGCTGATATCATTTCCCAGCCCGCCGGCTTTCACCACCTCTGTTGCAGCCAGAAGAATCCGGCTGTTGTCAACACAAGAACCAAGATGAAGAATAGGAGGAATACCGGCTGTTTCGCAAACCTCGGCAAGACCGGCGCCGCAGTGCACTGCAGCGGCTTCAGGCACAAGCAGTCCT
>JAFDJF010000477.1 GCA_019307645.1 Deltaproteobacteria bacterium | reverse complement strand
GAAATATCCTTAAGCCATTGTTTTTACATTGGTAGTCCCAACGGGACTCGAACCCGTGTCGCCGGCGTGAGAGGCCGGTATCCTAGACCGCTAGACGATGGGACCCCCAAAATAATTGAACCATGCCAAGAGCATGGTTTTTGAGTTGGCTGGGGGACAAGGACTCGAACCTTGGATAACGGGACCAGAACCCGTCGTATTGCCACTATACTATCCCCCAGTGGGGAGAAAATTGTCCCAAATGGCTGAAAAAGTCAAGACAAAAGTGCGGCTTCGTAAATAGTGTCTGACCGAAAAGTCCGTTCAGACACAATTTTAAATGTTTAATTTTAGATGTTGAATTGAAAAAAGGAACAACTTCAATACATTTATAATTCCAGCCCTGCCCGCCCAGGGTGCAATATGTCTAGCTTATGCCGTGATCTCATTAATATTCCAGATCTGGAGACTTTGAAAAAACCTTCTTATAACGGTCTGGGCCAGGGAATGGAGAGAATAACAAGATCCGAAGTATGGAATCGCTTCGCTATATTTATGTTATATAATTGACAAAAACTCCTTCCCTCGTCATTCGTAATTCTCTCCGAGGCCGCTTCCAGCCCGTAGGGTAGGCTCTACGAGCCGGAGGCATGTAATCGATGTTCGTTATTCGGTTTTAAGGGTTCGCGCAAAAATAATACCCTGTGAAACTCATTGCCCCTAACCTTAGACCTCAAACCTTTTCTTTACACCACCTTCCAGCACCGCACGGTGTGTCCTTCGCTCACTTCGTAAAAGCCTATCTCATCTTTCCTGCAACGCTCTTCAACTATTGGACATCTTCCCTGAAATTTGCAGCCCGGCGGGGGATTAAAAGGGCTTGGCACGTCACCGGTCAGCACTTGAATTTTCTGACCTTTATCCGGTTCGATAGAGGGGATGGCCGACAGCAGCGCAAGGGTGTAAGGGTGAAGGGGATGATCAAACAGCTCTTCTGCCGGTGCGTATTCCATGATGTGTCCCAGATACATGACCGCGACCGTATCACTGATGTAGCCCACAACATTAAGATCATGGGCAATAAAGAGATAGCTGAGACCAAGCTCTTTTTGAAGATTTTTCAGCAGGTTGATGATTTGTGCCTGAATGGACACATCGAGCGCTGAGACGGGTTCATCGCAGATGATCAAGGAAGGCTCCACACTCAAAGCCCTTGCAACACCGATCCGCTGTCTCTGGCCGCCGCTGAATTCGTGGGGGTAGCGGTCGTGAGTGGCAGGCGGAATGCCCACCATGTCCAGGAGTTGTTTGACACGCATCTGTCGATCGGCATAACTCCTGAGCCCCAGGACGCGCAGGCCTTCTTCAATGGATTGCCCCACGTTCATTCGAGGATTCAGGGAGCCGAAGGGATCCTGAAAAATGATCTGCATCTCATTTCTTAAGGGCCTTAGTTCACGCTGGGTAAGGGAACCTATATCCTGATCGCGATATGTGATTTTTCCATGATTGGGATCCAGAAGTCGCAGGAGAAGCCTGCCGATCGTAGATTTGCCGCACCCGCTTTCCCCCACAAGCCCCAGGGTCGTTCCTTCTTCGATCCGGAAGTCCACACCGTCTACCGCCTTGATCCATCCGATGACCTTCTGGAAAAAGCCACGGTGTACGGGGAAATGTTTTGTCAGGCCCTGGGCCTCTAACAAGGTGTTATTGGATGGGATTGTTTGTTCCATAATAAGTGATCTAAAGTGATCTAAAGTGACTAAAGTGAACTAAAGTTAAAGGCGGAAAAACGTTATTTTTTCTTCCCTATTGTTGTGAAAATAGCCAAAAGTTCACGGCATTCTTCATAAACAGCTTTAAGTTGTTCCCACAAGATCCACTCTAATTCTTTTATGATTTCTAACCAGTATTGCGTCTCGCTGGCTTCAGTTTCGCATATGGCGATTTTGTTTTTAAAATCAGCCCTGCTTCTAGCACGATTGGCTTCACGGTAATTTGCGCCGACAGACGTGCCAGCCTTGGTTATTTGATTACGAACAACTCTGCCTTCGGGCGTGTTGGGTAATTTTGCTGATAACCGAATGATACGTAAAGCGAATTTTAGGGTTCGGCGTTCAAGCTTTTTACGAAAATTCTTTATTGTCCATATCCTAAACTTTAGATCACTTCGAACTTTAGCTCATTTTAGTTCACTTTGCTCACCTGTGCCCAATCATTTTTCCTCCAAAAAAAGCACGGGACACCGTGCCAGGTGTCCTTCTCCATAATCACACATCTCCGGGAACTCCTCACGGCAGGACTCAACAGTGTGGCCACATCTGGGATGAAAGGGGCACCCGCCTGGTTTATAGGCCGGGTCGGGAACGTTCCCGGGGATACTGTAGAGCTCGGTTCCACGTTTTACAAGACTGGGAAGTGACGACAGAAGTCCACGCGTGTAAGGATGGCAGGGATTTTGAAAGATGTGAGAGATGTTTCCCTGCTCAGCAATGATTCCCGCATACATCACATAGATGCGGTCCGCAATGTTTGCAACAACTCCCAGGTCATGAGTGATGTAAAGCAGGGACATTTGCCGCTTTTCCTGGATCTCTTTGAAAAGTTGCAGTATCTGAGCCTGAACGGTGACGTCAAGGGCAGTGGTTGGTTCATCGGCAATCACTAGATCGGGGTTGCAGGCCAGCGCCATTGCGATCATCACCCGTTGCCTTTGTCCACCGCTCAATAGATGAGGATAGTCCCGGAGACGCTGTTCCGGAGACGGGATCCCTACATCCCTCAGGAGTTGCACGCACCGATCATGACTTTCTTTTTCGGTCAACGCTTCATGGGCCGTCATGGCTTCCCGGATCTGATCCCCGACTGTGAATACGGGATTAAGGGAGTTCATGGGTTCCTGGAAGACCATGGCAATTTGATTTCCACGGATTTTCTGCATTTCCGCGTCGCTGATATGAAGGAGATCCCGCCCTTTAAACCGCACCTTGCCTGCCACAATCTCCCCTGGCGGAATGGGGATGAGTCCCAGGATAGAAAGTGAGGATACAGTCTTTCCGCAGCCTGATTCTCCCACAATGCAGACCGTCTCGCCGCTTCGGACCTCAAAGCTTACGTCGTCTACTGCACGGGCGACTTTATCGTTGCCACGAAAAAAGATCTTTAACTCATGAACTGAAAGTAAGGGGGACATAATAAGTGATCTAAAGTGACTAAAGTGATCAATTGTAGTAAAAATCGCCAACAGTTCGCTGCATTCTTCATAGTCATATTTTAGGTCCTCCCAAGGAAGCCATTTTAATTCTTTTATAACTTCCAGCCAGTATTGAGTTTCACTCGATTCGGTCTCGCAGATTTTAGTGTTCTTGTTTCAAGCTCTCTAACAAATTGCTTATTGTCCATTCTGTAAACTTATAACTCGTTGTCATTTTAATAAATTGTGACCGCGAAGCGCACCACAACTTTAGCTCACTTTAGGCACTTTAGTTCACTTTAGATCACTTTCTTTTCCTACCTTTCCCGCAGTTTTGGATTCAGAATATCTCTCAGCCCTTCCCCGAACAGGTTGAAGGAAAGCACTACGATCAGGATGGCAATGCCCGGGACAAATGTGAGCCAGGGCGCATCAAAGATGAAACGTTTTCCGTCCGACAGGATGTTGCCCCAGGTGGCGTACGGTGGCGGGACCCCAAAGCCGAGGAAGCTCAGGCCGGCCTCTGTCAGGATTGCGGTTGCAATGCTGATCGTGGCGGAAACCAGCACCGGTGCAATGGCATTGGGCATCATGTGACGGAAGATGATCCGGAGATTCCCAATGCCGAGAGCCCTTGCTGCGGTAACAAAATCCTGCTCCCTCAGGGAAAGAAACTCGGCACGGACAAAGCGCGTTGTTCCCATCCAGCTGGTCAGTCCAATTACAATCATAATATTGTATATGCTTGCGGGAAGTAGCGCCACCACGGTGAGTATCAGGAAAAAGCTCGGGAAACAAAGCATGATATCCACGATTCGCATGATCAGTGTATCAATGGTCATGGCACCTTTCATGAGTATACGCAGCCAGGCTGGATGTTCTTTCCCGCGCCACATTTTTTTTATAAGAAAGCAGATAAATATACAGGCGTGGCCAAAGACCAGAAGCGTGATTCCAGAATGGGTGAACCCGACGCTTAACAGAACCGCGCCTGATGTCATAACGAGAAGCACAAGAATCAGACTCCGACTGATGTGGTTTTGCCCGAAGTACCCGGCAATGCCCCCCAGAAATATGCCGATGATGACCGATATACCCACGGCAACAAACCCCACGGTCAGGGAGACCCAGGCCCCCTGGAGCATCCTGGAAAAGACATCTCTTCCAAGGTTATCGGTTCCAAGCAGGAAAATTTCCAGAGTAGGAACATTATTAGATTTAAGTGTTTCAATATTTGGTTTTGAAAGAGGCTGACGCAGTTTTTCCTGTAGCCGGATAGTGGCGGGATCAAAAACAGGATGATTGCCGGAGGTCAGAAAAAGTCCTGCAAGTGCAGTAATGAAAAACAATATGAAAATAACCAGACCCAGAATAGCCAGCCTGTTTTTTTTGAACAGCAGCCAGGATTCCTGCCATCTGGACTGCTTTGGGGCCATGAGTCCATTGTTTTGGGAGTCAAAAGCCGCTGTTGTGTCTGAGCCTTTCACAGTCGTATCCTCGGATCTACAAACATATAGAGCAGATCAGAAACAAACGTGCCGGCAAGGACGAGCACCCCGGAGACAAAATTAACTGTCAGTATGACGGGATAGTCTCTTGCGAGGATCGCCTCATAGGCCATCCTTCCCATTCCCGGCCATGAAAAAATGGATTCGATAATGACTGAGCCGCCGATTAGTCCCGGCAGGATCAGGCCGAACATGGTTACGAATGGAAGCAGTGCGTTCCGCAGGGCATGTTTGTAATGGACCTGTTCCGGAGGAAGCCCCTTGGCCTTTGCCGTACGCACGTAATCCTGTCCTTCCACTTCAAGCATCTGGCTCCTTACGTATCTGGACAGGACTGCAACCCCGGCGGTAGCCCCCAGGACGGATGGGAGCAGGAGATGCCAGACCCGATCCATGATCAGGCGCGGCAATGGCGCATCCCCGATTCCGAAAGTCTCCATGCCGATTACCGGCACATGGAAATGGGTCACGACAAGGATAATCAGGATGTAGGCAAAGAAAAAGCCGGGAATGGAGATCAACAGGTAAGAGAAAAACGTGGTGGTCCGATCATATGCCCCTCCCCTGAAAATGGCAGCGCGAATGCCGACCGGAAAAGAGAGGGTCCATGTCAGTATTGTGCCCACAATAAAAAGGGGAAGACTGTTCAGAAACCGTTCCCATATCTTTTTGAGAACAGATTGGTTGTCTTTCCAGGAAATGGTTTTCCCGGTGAAAAGATTTTTGTAGAAAAGGAGATATTGGGCATACAGGGGTTTGTCCAGATGGAACTCCTGTCTGAAACGTTCCACCATCTCCGGTGTGAACTTGGGGTTCATGGGGTCCACCTGGCTGGGTTCGCCCGGAGCAAGGTGAATGATCAGGAATGAGACCACTGAGACAAAAAACAGTGTGACTAATTTTTGTATGATGCTGCGGCCAATGAATGATAGCATAATAAGTGAGCTAAAGTGTCTAAAGTGAACTAAAGTGATCTAAAATTAAAAATCACGAAAACACGAAAGTACGAAAGACCGCTCATCCTTCAGGTGCAAAGTCCGGCGCTTCAGGGAGTTTTATCCATTTATTGAAATAAAACGTATGACTCCCCGTTTTGGTGGGCGTAATCTTTTCATAGCGGACATTGCCCAAGTCATCTGTTTCTTTGATCACGACCCGTTTGTCCAGAATGGCCGTCCACTTGCCCACATATAGAAACGTGTAGGCCTGCTCCCGGGCAATAATGTCATGAAGTCTGTGGCTGTACTTAACCTGTGTTTCATGATCATACTCCTGTCTGATCTTGACAATGAGATCGTCAGCCTCTTTGTTTTTGAATCCCACAAAGTTCAACTGATGCGGATGGGTCTGGCTGGAATGCCAG
>JAFDJF010000476.1 GCA_019307645.1 Deltaproteobacteria bacterium | reverse complement strand
GCTTGAGGGCGTTTCCCCGGTACTGATTCCTGACCCTGTAACCACGTCAATCAGTCCTGAGCCACAAATTATTTTTTACCGACCAGGCGTGCATTCGGACGTCGGGGTGACCATCTCTGACCTTCCCGGCCAGATTCCAAGCGGTGCGCCTCTTCTGATTAACATTGACGAAGATTACAATTTCTATTCCGGAAACAGAATCGTATCAGCCCCATATATGCAGGACATTGTGCTCTATTCACTGAACCGGCCTGAACTTACAGCAGGGTTTCCTGTAACACCTTCGTACACCTTTGAACCATTGACCCTCGAACAAGGCGTCATCGACGTGGATGCCCTTGCCCCCACTGATATGGACAGAGGGCTCAGCGTTATCGCGCCGGAAGGCGGGACCGTTACACTGCCCACAGGGGAAACGATCTTCCTGCCGGATGAGGCATCTGCCGATATTATCCCGGTAGTGCTTGAACCCCTGGCCGAAGACGACCTGGGAATCGAGATGCCGCCCGGACTATCGTTTTTAGGCGGGGTCATCGTGTCTTTTTCCGGTCATGAACTGGAAGCTCCGGCTGTTCTGTCATTGCCCGTTCCTGCGGGTCTGGTGGACCAAGACCACGTTCTGCTGTTGCGCCTTATGGAAATTGACGGTGTAACCCGCCTGGTGTTTACAGGACTCGGAGAAATCCAGGGCGACTCCCTTGTATCCCTTACCAGTCTTCCAGGAATGGGTGGCCCTTCTGTTGAAGGAATCCTCACCGAGGGACGCTACATTTTCGCCCGAACATCCACAGCCATTGGATTTTCTTATGGAAAAGTCATTGATACCCAGGGATCATCACTTGAAGGAGCGCTGGTCACGGTTGATGATATGCCTTTTGTGACGGTTTCAGGGGCGGATGGCGGCTATATCCTGGCCGTTAATGCGGACATGTTTTCCCTGACAGCCCTGGATCTGGAAACAATGGACAGCGGATCCGGCACGGGGTTCATATCAGTGGCCGATGAGGTCGTGGAACTGGACGTCTACCTGATGGCGAACCCACCCTATGTGGTTTCCTTTTCACCGGTCGACGGTCAAATTAACGTTCCTCTTGAAACCAGTATCAAAATCACGTTTTCGGAGCCCCTCGAAACGGCAACCGCGACCGCTCAGAACCTGATGCTCACAGGCCCTGAAGGCCCGGTTACCGGGACCCTGACGCTTGCATCAAGTAACACGCAGGTGACTTTCCGCCCAACGGATGCGCTTGCGGCAAATACTACATATGCCTTTACCGCATTGCCGGGGATAGTGGACCTGGCCGGCTACGGCCTGGAGTCTATCTTTGTCCTGAGTTTCACAACCCTTGACACCACGCCCCCACCACCACCTCCCGCGGGAAATATCACGGCCACCATCCCCGATAACACAGGCAGAACGACAATCACGGCAACACAAGGAACGGCAGGCCCCCATGACACCGTGTCGGTTATTAATAAAACACAGAACATATCATCACCTGTGCTTGTTGAAGCGGACGGAAGCTTCAGTGCCACAATTGACGCGAATATCATTGACGAAGTGGTCATCAGCATCACGGACCCGGCAGGCAACGAGACCGTCGTCTCCACAGGCCTTTTCAGAAACCCGGACGGAAGCGTAGGGGTCGGACCGCAAGGGGCTCAGATTGAAGCAGATAACGGCGCTGTTCTTGATATCCCGGAAGGCGCCTTTCCAAATGGTGCAATTGTCCGGTTCACAGGGTTGACTGAAGCCGAAATCGGCATCAATCCGGGACCGAACTTTCCTTTTGTTCTGGGTTTTGAAATCCAATGCAGTGTAGCGCCTGAAACATATCTGAATGCGTCCGCACCCATGCAGGCGGGAGTCAATCCTGATATAACAGGTATTGTTGCAAGGGTTGTTGATGTCTATGGAGACGAACAGGCGCTGGCCATCGTCGACACAGCCAAAATCATTGACGGCCGCCTGACAACATCTTCACCGCCCTGTCCGGGACTCGAACAGAGAGTCGGCCGCTACGCCATGTTCCTGAACGAGGACGAACGTATGGCCATGGGCTTATCCCTGATCAGTATTATTGCCACCGGAATGAATGATGTAACAATACAGGCGCTTATTGAAAGCATTGGCGGTGATCCGGAAAACTTATACGAATTCATTGCTTTGGCCGGCAACTCCGGACATGCGCTCAACGAAATGTATGGACAGACCTGTCTGCCTGTCCCGCCGGACACACCACTTCAAGTGGTTATACGCGACGCGGAAACCAGAGAAGCCCTTAACATCCTGGATATCGATCCCATAGAGCCTTTTCAATCCGCTCATTTCCATGCCAGTGTATATTACGCTGATACGAACGACAATACAGCGCCTGTCGTCCTTGGAACAAACCCGCTCAATCGGATACTGGATGGTTATAACAAAAGGATTGAAATACGATTTTCCGAACCCGTGGACCACATGGCGCTACTGGGAGAAGGGCCGAGACTTATCTCCGATGCCGGCGAAGGAGAAGACGAGACGGTTTACCAAGGCGCCTGGCAATTGCTCGAAAACAACACGCTGCTGGTTTTCGAAACCAACAAACAGCTTCCGCTCGGGAAAAAGTTTCGGCTGCATCTGGGAAACATAAAGGATTTGGCAGGGAACAGCTACCAGCACCAGCCCATTATCTTTTCCACCTACAAGCCCCGCATCATATTCCCAACAACATCCAGCCATCTAAACCGTACTGATATCGCATCTGCACTGGGTATTGATGAGCAGAATATCCCCCAGGAACTCTGGTTCAAGGATGTGGACTTTATCACAAGAAGCCCTGATGAAAGTTATGACGGTAAATGGCATACCACTTTGGCGGCCTTACAGGGCGGGCTGAACTGGGGCGGCAATATCCATCGCCTCTTCACTCTGGATCTATCCGACCCGACAACCCCCACTGTGAAGGGCGGATCTTTTACGGACCCCAGGTTTTACCAATCCCGGGTAAGGCTGCTGGACAATATAGATATTATTCCACGGGAAGATTCCTGGGCAGACCCGCAATTCTGGAAAAGGCGCCTGCTTTACTACCAAATAAGTGATCCTTCCATACGCATGTGCATTGATCCTGCTGATCCGGACCAGGAAATATATGACCAGTGGGTCGAAAAAAACTGCAGACCGGAAGACGGTGGATGTGGCATCATAAACGGGGGTTGCGGAGACCTGGCAATCACGACTGTTTATGACGGTAAGTACAGCTATTTG
>JAFDJF010000475.1 GCA_019307645.1 Deltaproteobacteria bacterium | reverse complement strand
CGTTCCTGACATATTATATTGGGACCAGGCTGTTACCTGAACCACAAACAAAAGCAGACTTTGGGGAGTTGCTGCGCACCATCGGATTCTCCAGTTCACCGGGAGTGCTGCGCGTTTTGGGAATCATCCCCATGCTGGGGAACATCCTTAATTTCATAGTCGGCATCTGGATGTTGGTAGCGATGGTCATTGCCGTCAGGCAAGCGCTTGACTATAAAAGTACTTGGCGCGCAGTCGGAGTTTGTTTTATCGGTTGGATTGTTCAGATCGCCATTTTCGCTTTGTTTTTCTGGTTGGTAGGGGGATTCGGGGCTTCACAGGCATAATTCATATTCAAAACATAACGGTATTCATGTTGTGGATTTGGTTATGTTGTGAGTTTTGAGCCCTTCATAATAGCATCGCAGACAGTAATAAGGCATTCCAAAGTGGATCATCCTCAATAAACTCTAACGTCAATGGCAAAAACAAGGATGGAATTGCTTCGCCATATTTATCTTATATGATTGACAAAAAGTCCTTCCTTCGTCATTCGGAATTCATGTATTCGATATTCGATTGTTCAAATTTTCGCGCATGAAAAAAATTTCTGCTGCTAAATCATACAAACAGTCCTTAAGTTTTTGCCATTGACGTTAGGGTAAAGACTCGGCTCACGAAAGATCTGCCTCTTAATACTGTCTATCGTTTGCCGATCTGCCTCAAATGGAATATTTGGATGTGTAGGTTCAGTCAGTTGATGTGCCTGAAAAAACGGTGTGCCCTTTAATTTTATATTGTAAGCGAGTACCATCAGTGTTTCAAAATTAACGGTGTCCTCTATGTTATAGGCAAGCAGTGTTTCCAATGCCTTTTGGTTCGTATTCTGCAGAAAATCATACCACAATAAGACAGCAAAGTAGCCATCAACATTATTTAAATCACCCCGGTCAATCCCTAATTGTTTTTCGCATCCTTATCCGGAAACCAGCATAAAGGAACGCACATCATGCGAAAACTCATCCTCATACTGCTTACGCTAATGCCTGCCATGTGTACCTGCGGTGGCGCCCCGTCACTGCCGCCCTCAACTTCAATTCCTCAGATAAAGTTTATCAAAGAGATCGTTGCCGGCACGCCCGTTGCCGTTGCCGTTGATGAGGAAGGCAGGATCTACGCGGCCCAGGAAGACGGAACCATAAAGGTTATATCAGGGGACGGGCTGCCCATCATAACCCTGAAGGGGGTTGACCGCGACGGTCGGAACATCCTCAAACATCCGGTCGGTATTGCGGTCAGTGACAAGAAACTTTTTGTGGCAGACAGGGCGATCCCCGGGGTGGTTATCCTTTCATTGAGCGGCAAACACCTGGAAACCTTCGGCAGCAGTGGCGGTGATTTCAAGGAATTCAAGAAACCCTCGGGGATCTACGTCTATGACGGTGTCATCTATGTGGCCGATTACAGCAGCGACAGGGTCCAGGTCTTCGGCCCCAATGGCGTGTTCCTGCAGTCCATAACCGGCCCGGTGAGCGAAGAAACTTCGGGGCATATAATTAAGGAGCCGACCGGGGTGGGTGTGGATCATCGGGGTTACGTTTATGTGACATGTGCCGGCCCCAATGGCACAAAGATCTTTCTACCTAACGGAGATTTTTTCAAGAATCTTGAGGATGGGGGAAATCCCACTGCCATTGCCATGGCCGGGGACGGTTTTTATGTGGGTGATGAAGATAGTTTCAGTATCAAGAAATACGATTTTAAAGGGAGGCTCCTGTTCTCATTTGGCTCGCAGGGAAATGGGAGAACGCAATTCGGAAGTATATCCGGTCTTTGTGTCGACAGCGCAGGCAAGGTCTATGTGGCTGACCGGGAGAGGGGTCTGGTCCATGTTTTTTTGCCGCAACAGGGGAAGAAATATGCCGGATGGGACAAGGTTCCGCCTCCCACATCGGTGAAATGGGTAGAGGACATAAATGTGCTGGGAGGAAAAACTGTCTGGGCCGGCAATAACACGCTTTTTGCGGTGGGCAACAAAAACGGGTTGATTCTTAAGATAACAGACGGTCGTGTCAGTCAGAGCATCAGTGTAAAAGACTGCACGCCAATATCCATTGCCCTGGACAAAGCAAGGTCCCTCTGGGTTATGGACAGACGGGAAAAGCGTGTTTTGAGGGTCGATAACCAGGGCGGAATCCGGTTCAGTTTCGGTTCTTCCGGCAGCATGCCGGGCCAGTTTTCAAAGCCTTCTGACATGGCCATTACAAGCATGGGTATCATCTTTGTATCCGACCTCGGTAACAGATGGGTCCAGACGTTTAGCAGTGACGGTCTGTTATTAAATGTTTTCAGAGAAGGCAAAGACGGCTCTCCCTTTCTGGCCCCTTCTGCCATTGCCCTTGACGACAATGATGTGCTCTATGTTCTTGACAGCAAGAAATGCACGGTTACATCATTTTCTCCTGTGGGTAAGCTCCTTTCACAATTCGGCAAAGAGGGAAGAGGCAAAGGTGAACTTGATGAACCGGTCAGCCTTTTTGCAACTACATTTGAAATATTTGTCCTTGATGCGGGCACATGCAGCATCAAGGTGTTCAGCCCTGAGGGCGATTTTTTAAGAGAGTTTGGTACCAGAGGAAAGGGAAAAGGCGACTTCAGAAAACCGACCGCCATTTCGTCCATGAACGAAAAAACATTTCTTGTGTCGGACAATGGCAATAACAGGGTCCAGGTCCTTTCAAATATCTATTCTCCGTCACCGCCGGGTGATACGATTGCCGAAAGCAGTATGCACGCCATAAGGCTGTCGTGGCGGAGAAGTCCTGAACCCTGCGTGTCATCATACCGTGTCTACCGCTCGGAGGGGCGGGATGGTCCCTTTGCACAAATTGCAGACACAGACACGACTGAATACATTGACACGGATGTTGAGTCGAAAAAGACATACTATTATCTCGTTTCCGCAATAACCGACAAAGGAAAGGAAAGCGGAAAAGGGAATCTGGCCGGTGCAGCGCCGACAAAGTACGTGGCTTCAGCGCCCTCAGGTCTTAAGGCTGTCCCCCGGGAGTGCTCTGTAGATCTGATCTGGGAACCCTGCAGGGAGAGTTTTGTGATCGGATATGTGGTATCCCGGCAAGTCGACGGCGAGATAAAAATCGTGGGTACAACTGAGGCGCCACGGTTTTCAGAAAACTTTCTGGCTTCGGACAGGGCATACACCTATCTGGTATCTGCGGTCAGCTCCGATAGCCACAAAAGCGATCCTGCCTCTGTGACGACAACCACAAGGGTTTTAGACAGATCCCCGCTTGAGATCGATATCATTGAGATGCGTGATGTCTTTTCCAATACGTACGGGTTCTATGAGACCGGGGGGATAGCCAGGATCAGGCTCACCAATCACACCTGTAATCCGATTCCGGATATCAAAGTGTCGTTTACTGTCAGCGAGTTTATGGATATTCCATGGGAGCTTGAGATCGATGAACTGCCTCCGAGCACAGACAGGGAGTTTGTCCTGAAAGCGGCTTTCAATAAAGATATCCAGAAAGTCGCTGAAGACATGCAGGTCCAGGCAGAAATCAAGGTTTCGTATTATGAGAGCAATGAGCAGCACACCTTTAACCGGAACCATACGATCAGCATCTACGAAAAACACCGTATGAAGTGGGATGATAAGAGGCGTTTTGCCGCGTTTATTACCCCTAATGATCCCGCGCTGCTGGAGTTTGCGCACTCGGT
>JAFDJF010000474.1 GCA_019307645.1 Deltaproteobacteria bacterium | reverse complement strand
GGAGCAAAAATTGACCCATAGCTACACCATATACAGTCACAACACGGAAGAGTTTTTGGGTGAATCGTTCTATGACTGGCGTAAATATGTATTTCAGGAGACTGCCAATTATCTTTGCTCGCAGGGATTGGATGTGAAGCAAGAGAACCGGGAATCTTTTGAGGTAAATTCAGGTCCATCCGAAAAAAAGCAAGTGGTTATCCGTGATTCGCTCGGAATCCTCCAGAATGATCAAACGGGAGACTATTATGTGCTTGATTGCCACGACATAGCCAAGACCGACGAACTCGAACTCATCGTACGTGATAACAGGTGTAAACGGATTTTGAAATGCCAGTACCGCACCGATGTCTTCAAGGAGCCGGTCTACCAAAAGGTCAGGCCCTGGACATACTTTGATCGTTTCTGGCCCAAAAACGAAAAAAAACTTGTTGAATCCCGCGAAATTATCCGGACTTCAAATTCTCTATACTTCAGGGGGGCCGACTGGGCAAAGAGAGGTCGTATTCTGGGGGAATTGAGTCAGAGAGGGGTAGTTCAATCAGACTTTCAAATCATTGATTTTGATGAGTACTTTCGCGAAAGTTGTCAACATAGTGTGATCTTGTCCTTACCTGGTATGGCGGATCTGTGCAACCGTGACGTGGAGAGTTTCGCAAGCGGCACCTGTGTCCTGAGACCCAGGTTGCGCAATGAATTTCATAATGAACTCATCCCTGATTATCACTATATCAGTGTCGATACAAAATACTATAAAATTGACTTTATTGAGGTCGCTGATAAAATAGAGCAAAGATTCAGAGAAATTGCTGATGACCACGCATTTATTGCGTATGTAGCCGGAAATGCTGCCCAATGGTACGATGAAAATGTTCGTCTTGACGCTGCCATGAAGCTTACGTCGCAACTGCTCGGTCTGTGTTAGGGATTAATGAAAAGAGGACTAAACGCATAAACTGCAAAACTGCTTTTATGGAGAAAAAATGCCAGACCAGAATCAAGGGAAAATCCTGAAGCCCAGAATACATGAATCGGTTTTCATTGCTGAGGGTGCGCGGATTTACGGCGATGTCGAGATAGGAGAAGGCTCGAGCATATGGTTTAATGCCGTTATTCGCGGGGATGAGGGCAAGGTCACGATAGGTAAGCACACCAACATACAGGACAATTCGGTTGTCCACAGTGATGGAATGATACCCGTCGAGATCGGTGACTGTGTGACTGTTGGGCACGGTGCCATAATCCGTGGGTGCAGGCTGGGAAACAGCGTCATGGTGGGGATGAACGCCACAATCATGTCAGGCGTTGAGATCGGGGATTACTGTTCCGTAGGGGCAAACTGTTTTATTCCCTACAGCAAAAAATTCCCTGTCAAATCCCTGATCGCCGGTGTTCCTGCCAAACTTCTGAGGGAGTTAAAAGAGGAAGAGACCCGTGTAAACGATATGCCTGTGGAAATCTACAAAGAAGTAATTCAAAATTATCTTAATAAAAAGATAATCGGACATACCCGGTAAACCCTAAGAAAAAGGAGTTATTACCATGAATAAAATCTTGGCGAGCTTTGAAGAAGCTGTCGCAGACATCCCCGATGGGGCCAGTGTTGCCATGAATAACTGGGGCCTTCCCGGAGGTCCGCAGAATCTCATGCTGGCACTCAGGGAACATGGGGCAAAAGAGCTTACTTTGATTACCCAGAACTTTATGTACACGCCGTTTCCCGAAGAGGTTATTGTGAGCCCTTACATCCTTCTTTCACAGATGAGAAAACTGATTGCCGGCTTTTTTGCTACCGCAAGCAGGTATGCCGTAACAACGGGCCTTCCCGACGAATTTCTCGAAATGGAAAAAGAACTTGAGAAGGAAGTAATCGGTCATGGAAATTTTACAGCAAGACTCCGTGCGGGCGCCGGCGGCATGGGCCCCTTCTATAGTCCTGTTGGAATCGGGACAATTGTTGAAGAGGGGAGAGAAAAGCGGACTTTTGACGGAAAAGAACATATGCTTCTGTCACCGCTTCATCCGGATTTTGCTTTTGTAAGGGCTGATAAGGCGGATCAGTATGGCAATCTTGTTTACAATGGTGTGTGCAGATGCCTTAACCCGGTCCTGGCCATGGCCGGAAAGGTGACCATCGCGGAAGTGGATGAACTTGTGGCGCCCGGCGAGCTTGCTCCTGAGCATATCGTCACACCGGCAGCTTTTGTTGACCGAATCGTTGTGAATCCCGAAGGCGCTCGGGGGAGCTATAAATATACAATGGAAAAACTTCATGAACTGCTTTCAATAGAATCAGTCAGAAGTGCTATTATTGGTCAGGCCAAGAAGTTTGTCGATGAAGAGGGGGGTAACTGATGGAAGAAAAACTTTCTGAAGAGATTATGGCCCTTAGGGCTGCCAAGGAATTTAAAGATGGGGATGTGATCAACCTGGGTTCGGGGATACCGAACCTGTGCGCAATGTTTGTTCCCGAAGATCGGAATATCCTCTTTGAGTCCGAAAATGGCACCCTTGGTTACGGCGGAATTATCATGGAGGATGAGTTTGAGAAAGTAGAAATACAGCACATCGATGCAGGCGGAAGATATTTTCTCCCAAAAGAGGGCATGTCATTTTTTGATATGGGGATTTCATTCGACTTGATGCGGGGCGGACGCCTGGATATCACCTGTCTCGGTGCCTACCAGGTTTCGGAGAAAGGGGATATGGCAAACTGGTCGATCCCCGGAGACCCCAGCATCGGCATAGGCGGGGGAATGGATCTGGTCTATGGTGCCAAAAGAGTTATCGTGATCATGGAACATGTAACCCGGGACGTAGAGTTCAAGATCCTTAAAGAATGCATCTATCCATTGACCGGAAAGGAATGTGTGAGTTTGATTGTCACGGATATTGCCGTTATGGAACCGACAAAAGAAGGTCTGGTGCTAAAAGAGTTTGCGCCGGGCTGGACTGCGGAAGAGATCCAGAAATTAACCGAGCCCAAACTCATTCTGGCCGATGATTTGAAGGAGATCGAGTTATAGCCGGATACATATAAGTTTAATTTTTCTGTAATCCTGACATTTCCTTCTTCCCCTGCATTGTTGTCCTGACCCGTTTTGCAGTTTTTTGGGTCGGGTTGGGAAGCAACAAACAATGGAAATCACCCAATATGACATGCGGTATTTAGTATTGACAGACAAGGCTGAGCTTTCGGGGAGGAGAAGGTTAGGGTTTTGGCGGGGACTCTGTTAGGATGTATTATTGCGGGGATCCGGGACAAGGCAATATCAGTGAACAGAAAAATATATGTCGTATGCCAAAATTGACGCAACCTTTTGAGTCTGTGAGGCACAATTTAACCGTTTAGCCAGTATAACTGTATTCAGGGTCCCATGTATTTTAATCAACATTCAATAAAAGGAGCTGACTATGAATATCAAAAAGTTGGGTTTTAAAACAAGGGCCGGTTTGTTTCTGGTAAGTGCAGCCTTGCTGTTGGGCAGTAGCCTGGTATATGCTGCAGATACGTGTCAGATGATTAGGATCCAGAAAGAAAAAGGTGCAGGAGGCACACGACTCGAAATTTTTCCTGGAAAAATAACGGTTCCAGTCGGCGCTTGTACGGTGTGGATTAATTGGGTCGCCAACAGAGACGTACACGTTAGTTTTCCGGAGAATGCCAAACAGTGCGTTTTGTCGACTGAGGTGTCAACA
>JAFDJF010000473.1 GCA_019307645.1 Deltaproteobacteria bacterium | reverse complement strand
ATGTGTGCGTGGGCATGATTTTCTGGCCCGAAGTGTAGTTCACACTACATGAGGTTCAGAAAAGCATGACTACACGCGCAGTTCATGCACTATAGCGCGAGTGAAACGGTTTTTTTCGTCTTGTTTTATGCAACGTTAGGGTAAAAACAACTTCAATTTAATTTCAGAGGAAGTTTTTATTATCAATTGAAGAATTCCTTTTTTACCGTGAGCCGTGTGCCTTAAGCCGTGTGCCTTAAGTTTTTGTCATTGTACCTGAACCTTTAACATATCAACACCGGCACCACCATCAACACGAATACAAACACCACTGATAAAAGAGGCGGAATCGCTTACAAGAAAAAGCACGGCATTTGCCATATCCTGCTTAGTGCCTTTTGACGACCTGTCATCGGTCATTGGCACTGACTCACCAAATCGTTTGACTCCTTCTGTCTCTGCAATATAGCCGGGGGCGACGCTGTTAACCCGAATCCCCAGGGGTGCCCATTCTACTGCACAAGTTCTTGTGAGAGAATCTATGCCTGTCTTGGCCGCCGCCACATGGGCCTGGTAGCTGACTCCCCAATGCTCAAACGGTGCGGTTATATTAACAATATTGCCTCCATGTTCTTTCATGTAGGCGGTATACGCGGCCTTGGTGACGTTGTAGGTACCCAACAAATCAATGTCGATAATAGTCTTAAATCCGTTGTATGAGATTTTTTCAATGGGTGCAGGAAAATTTCCGGCAGCATTATTTATTACGATATCTAAACTACCATACTCTGCTATGGCAGAAGTAATAACCTGCTCAACCTTTTCCGGATCACGAACATCCGATGCCTGGACAAAACAGTCAATATTTTCTTTTTCGAATTCTTTTTGGGCGGCATCAAGCACATCCTGCTTACGGCTGGTAATAACAATCTTTGCACCGTGCCTGCCAAGCGTCCTGGCGATTTCCTTCCCGATACCTGTGCCGCCACCGGTTATCATCGCTACACGGCCCTGCAATATATTATCTTTAAAATCACTCACAGCAAATCACCTCCAATGATTATGTTACAGCAGCCTGCCTCTCTATTTTTTCCGTTTGTCTTTTATATAAACAGCCTTGGAATGGCCTCCTCCAACAGACCTTTCATCGATTTCAAAAAGCCTGGTTGCGACTATCAGTTCACCCAACTTCTTATAACCATAGTTACGAGGGTCGAATTCCGGAGCCTGTTTGGCGATGTTGCTGCCCACCGGAGCAAGATGGGCCCACCCACTGTCGTCGGAAGATCCCTCAACAGCATTTCTTAACAGATTGACAATCTTTGTATCCTGTTTGAGTTCGTTGGTTGTCTTGCGTTTAATTAACTCGCTGTCATCATCCTTAGACCGCAGTACTTCCGTGAATATAAATTTGTCGCACGCGGAAACAAATGCTCCAGGCGTTTTCTGTTCGCCAAAACCATATACCGTTAGGCCATGCTCTCTAATTCTTGAAGCCAGCTTTGTAAAATCGCTATCGCTGGATACGATACAAAAACCATCAAATTTATCCGTGTAAAGCAAATCCATTGCATCAATTATCATTGCGCTGTCCGTAGCATTTTTTCCGGTGGTGTACCTAAATTGCTGGATGGGTTGAATCGAGTGCTGCAAAAGCACTTCTTTCCATCCTCTCAGGTCCGGAATCGTCCAATCCCCATAAATTCTTTTCACATTCGCTGTCCCATACTTCGCGATTTCCGCCACCAGACCATCCACAATTGATGGCTGGGCATTCTCTGCATCTATCAAGACTGCCAGTTTTTCCGTTGTTTCATTTGACATGTTCACTCCTTTTATTTTTGCGCGAACCTTAAATGTATCACGCCACCAAAAGTTGCAAAAATGGGATCGCCATTGGGCAGGATCTGCAGGGCCAGCATGATGGGATTGTAGCGTTCACTGCGGCCTAATGTATAAACCGCGCGAGTTTCGCCGGTATCCCAATCCAGGGTTTCCATGACCCACGGGCCACCTTTAAGGCCAACCACGTGTAATTGTCGGTTTTCCATGGCCACTACCGGAGTACTGTTGGGGCTGGAAACATCTTCTCGCGTCCAGGCAATTTCCAGTTGGCGTTTCTCACGATTCCACTGGAACTTCTGTACGCCATATGGTGTGCGGGCTGGATCCTTCATTTTCAGCTGCACATCCATGGTCATTTGCTCATGGGTTTTTACCTGGTTGTTGGCAAGAACGGCGCCGTAGTCGAAAATAGTGGCAGAGTTCTCGGAATAGGAATTGGTGAGACTTTTGTCGCCGAAGTTTACCGGCATTACGCCGGCGACTCGACGACCGGTAGTGCCGGGAAGTTGTTTCCAATCATCTGGGATGTTATCTCGCCAGTAGAATATCAGATTGTTGACATCTTCTGCGTCTGCGATCACCACGAATTTGTCTTTATCTTCAGGACCACCCATCAATGCCGGCGTAGTCCCGGAGCCGCGCTCCGCGCGCAGGCTTTTGTCCAACGCACCAATGGCATAAGGCTCGACCCAGGCGCCATCTTCAGGGTTGTCACTGAACCCCGCGCCTGTCCAGATTAATTTGTGCAGCTTTTTGTTCCCTATGATATAGATACCGCCATTGTCATCAATGGCCATACTGTTCCATATCTGTTCGTCGGGCAGATTGTAGTAATATCCTTTACTCAAATCCGGTTTGATGGCAATAACGGTACAGTCAATCGTGACTGTAATGATGTGCCCGTTAGGGGTCACATTCATGCCGATCATTATTACCATTGGCATTTTCAAACCTAACTGCAGCTTGGTTTTCTTGAAACCGTATTGACCTACCTGAATAATGTCAGATTCAGGGTTGCCGGGTTCTGCATCGCTGTAAGCGACCACGCTGTCACGGTTGCCTACGTATAAAATGCCACAACTGTTTACCATGGCATAATAGGCTCGCAGGCCTTCCATTTGATAGCCTTTCCATTCACCGGCAAGTTCGTCGTAAGCCTCGGTGCCGATTTTCGTGTTGTCAAGCTCGGCAACAACCTGCTGCATATCCTCCGGTTCAAACCGAGGAAAATCTTTTGGTTGCAGTGGCAGCTCGGTGATTTTTTCAAGCCGGTTGCTTTTGTTAAGGCGCAACTTCATGATGCGATCCACTTGAGAGACCCAGAAAACCGTAGTCCCATCGGCATAGGTATAATCGAGAATGCCGCCCGCAATGGGGGAGGACCACAAGTGGTCAATCACCTTGTCATCCAATATCTGGGTCGGTGCCTGAGGGCCCCTGACAGG
>JAFDJF010000472.1 GCA_019307645.1 Deltaproteobacteria bacterium | reverse complement strand
ATTGACCACCTGTGCTAACCGAATTTTGACCACCCTGAGCCATGTGTATAATTCGGGATGATAAGGGGAAATCATCCCAGACCTTCCTTATTGTGATCAGCAGGTGAAGCGGAGGGAGCCCATAGGGCGACCGGAGCTTCACCTGCCGGGATATTCACCGGCAAACATTTCTTCGGTTTTTATTCGTGTAAGAGCTTCAGTTCCAACGCCTTTGTTTGCTTATAAGCAATATCGGTTCTTGACGTATCGTAGATCCTGAACGGATATGTATGGCCGAATTCTCTGACCAGAAGATCTCCTTCAAAATCCGTAATCATGCAAATTTCACCAGCACCCGTGCAGTTATTGAACCATGTCGTGTTGTCAGCCGTGAACTCTACATCTATGGTTTCGCACCTGCCTTTATGAGGATTATACACTGTGATTTCCATGCGATGTGTGTCCTTTTATTTGTTCTGTTTTTTCCCCTTGAGACTCTGTTTCAGTCGGTAGCTATCCCAGTTACAATTGATGATGTGGGCCTTATGGGTCAGGCGGTCCAATAGGGCAGCGGTCATGATCGGATCGCCAAACACCTGTGTCCAGTCTGCAAATCCGAGGTTCGTGGTGATTATGACCGAACCCCTTTCGTGCCGTTCGGCCAAAACCTGAAAAAGCAGTTCCGAGCCCTCCTTGGAAAAAGGGATATAGCCGAGTTCATCTAAGATGAGCAAGTCATAGCGGGTATACCTGTGAATAAGTCGGCGCAGTTCTCGTTCTTCCCTTGCTTCGATCAGTTCGTTAACCAGACCATAGCAAGTGATAAAACGAGTTCGGCAGTTGTTTTTACAGGCCTCGATCCCAAGGGCGGTGGCCATATGGGTCTTGCCGGTACCACTTCGTCCGAGGAGAATAACATTCTTACGCTCCTTAATATAACCGCATCCGGACAGTTCGCGAAAAAGACGAATGTCCAAGCCTGGCACAGCGTTCAAGTCGAATGTTTCTATCGGTTTGATAAGGGGGAATTTAGCCTCCCGGATCCTGCGGTTCAGCCTGTTCTCGGCCCTGGCCTGCAGTTCAACATCTGTTAGTTCCAGAAAAAACTCATCGTAATCTATGCCGGCCTCCCTGGCCTGGCGTAGATGAACTTCTATGCTGCGAGCCATGGTGGAGAGCTTCAGGGCCTTCAAGTTTTCTTTCAACGCCATTAATGTCCCATTCTTCATCTCACACATCCCAACTGTCCATAGACCGTTACATCGGGAGGCGGCATGCTCGGCCAATTGGCCAATGGAGCCATGCCTGCGCCGGTTTCGTTTGTGTAAATGAGAACGTGACGAACACCTTCGCTGGTGCGGATATTGTTCTCCAGAGCCAGCTCAACCGCGGCCTCAACCTCACCGGCCCGGTGCTCTCTGTAAAACATGAGAACAGAAATGAAATCCTTGATCCCCTTGGTCTCGCCCTGGGCACTGCAAAAACTCTTTAGCAGAAGATGTAGAGACTCCGACCACATCTCCCGCCATTGCCGGATGGGCCGGGCACTGTTAAAAGACATGGGCCGCTGCTGAATAAGCTCAAGATAATGGTCCGGGTTGAGACTCCATTTATTGTTGCCATACAACCGGTCATGCGCGGCCAACTTTTTACCGCCGGAGAAAATCTCCACCTGATCCACACCGAGCAGCACCTTCACCCTAAATCCTGCATAACGGGTCGGCACGGAATAGCGGTTCTTGTCAATTATTACCGTGGCGTATTTGTCGGCCCGACCATCATAGGTCTGCACGTTGCTGAAGACAGCCTCCGGCAGACAAAGAAGATGCTTCTTCTCGTCTTCATACAGTTCATCCACCTTCCGCTCACGCCCGGCCACCTTATGATTGCCGTAAGCGAAACACTGCTTGAGCACTTTTTCGTTCAGTTCAGCCAGGCTTGCCACCTCGGGGATCGGCACCATGTAATTGCGCCGCGCAAAGCCAACCAGACCCTCAACACCTCCTTTCTCATGACCGCTGTCAGGATTACAGAAACGGGCCTCAAAACTGTAAAATGCTTTGAACTTGCTAAACGTCTCTTGTTCTATACGATTCTTTCCATACAACACTTTCCGTACTGCGGTCGTCAGGTTGTCGTAGATTAATACAGGAAATACGCCGCCAAAAAATTGAATTGCATGGATGTGTGCGTCAAAAAAAGCTTGCTGGCGCTCGCAGGGATAAAACCGGACAAAATGCTTCCCCGAGTATTTTGACCGCATGCAGAAAAACTTCAGCCGAACCCGCTCCTCTGCTATAATCGCTGTCGCTGTGCCCCAATCCACCTCAGCCTCATAACCAGCCTCTGGATCACATGGAATAAAGGCCTGCGGCGTATCTAATCCCAAATCAATTTTGGCCACTTTGACATACCGGCGTACGGTAGACTCTCCACCCCTGTAACCGTGCTCCTCAACAAGCCGGTTATATATCCGACGCGCTGTGTGACGCTGCTTCTTCGGCTGAACCTTGTCCCTCTCTATCCAGTTATTGATAATCTCCAGATACGAGCCAAGGACCGGAAAAGGCTGATGTTGTCGTTCTTTGTAACCCCATGGCTCACCTCGTATGGCCTTCTTGATCGTGTTACGCGAATGGCCACTCATCCGCGACAACTCGCTTATGTTCTTGCCATATACACGGTGGGCCGTCCGTACCAATTCATATTGATCCATCGTAAGCAACTCCTCTTCCTCCTCTCTAATGATTCGAAAATTCAAACCATCTTAACAGGAGGAGATATGCTCAGGGTGGTCAATTTTGGGTTAGCACAACCCCATTTTGCTGATCAATTTTAGGTTAGCACAACCAACCAATTTGATACAAAAGCCCTGACAGGGACAGCTACAAGTTATACGCCATGACAACCCAGACCAAACACAGAGCGCTTGAAGATACCTGTGGTGGTGACGCCATGGGCGGCTCGTCTATGTCTGGGAGTAAGTCGTCAGGCGCTTTTTCACGGGGGACCCCTGTACAGAAGCCCAAAATTTGACGATCGTTTTATCCCCAATACCGAGTATAGGATTAACCGGTTTCGTCAAAAAAAGCTCTGTGTAGGTTGTTTTTTGATGGAGAATGACATGAATTTGTCGGAATGACGGCTTCTATGTGGCTGTTAAGCGGAGCCAAGAAGAAAACAACTCGGAGATAACCCGATTTACATATTGGGAAACTATGTGTTTTCGGGGGGGAAAGCACTATGAAAAGGTGGGGCCAGGAGATTACCACGGCGGCTGATTCCTTGGCTCTCCCGGCCCTTAGAAAAGGAGGTAGAGATGAAGAAAATCTCTGTGTTTTGTTAACTGCAACTGTTATGCCAAAAGGAGGTAATTTGAATGGGAATCAGGAAACGAGGGAAGTCTTATCAGATCGACTATTTGGACCCGAATGGTAAGCGTGTGAGGCAGTCATTTAAGAAGCTCAAGGAAGCCAAGGCGGAACTGGGCAAGCGTGTAAGCCTAATTGCAGAGGGCCGGTATCTGGACGTACAAGAAGGATTACACAACGACCGTCAAGGACCTTCTCGAGAAGTATGAAGAGAACTTCCAGAACCAGGCCAGCTTCAGTGGCTGGAAAAAAGTGGTCCTGCAGCGGTTCAAGTCCGAATTTGGCGACGACATAAGGCTCGCAAGCGTCCGATATGTGGACCTCGAGACCTATCAC
>JAFDJF010000038.1 GCA_019307645.1 Deltaproteobacteria bacterium | reverse complement strand
CATCCTTCGTCACTGCGGCGTAAAGTAACTACGCCTCATTCCTCAGGATTTGCAAGCCTTGATCTTGAACATTTTACGAAACCGTCGAAATTCGGACTTTTTACGAGATCGTCATATTTAACTGGGACGGTTAAAATTTTTATCTGACGCTGATATTGGCAAAAAAGACAGTTTTCGTTCAGGCACTACTTACCAAACGCTAACCCCACAAGATAAACCTCTCTGCTCCGTTTGCGTGTGGCCTTAGACCGAAAAAGCCTGACCTGTTGGAAATAATGAGAAATTTCAGTCTTAAACGCTTTAAGGTCTTCTCCTTCAAACACCTTGCACAAAAAATTTCCCTTCTTTTTAAGGAGCGCAAGAACGATTTTTTCTGCCCGTTCCGCCAGCTCCATGGAGCGGGCCACATCGGTCAGTTTTATGCCGGTTGTCTTTGGGGCCAAGTCACTCATGACCAGGTCCATCAGACCAATTTTCCGGACCAGCTCATCTATTTCAAGCAGGAAGACATCTGCCTGAATGAATCTGAAATTGGGAAACGAAAATTGATCCAGCCGGGACTGGTCAATGCCTATTACTTCGCCGCCAGGGCCAACTTTTTTTAATCCGTATTGTGCCCATGAGCCCGGATAACAGCCTAGATCAAGCAGCCGATCACCTTTGTGAATCAAATGGAACTTTTTATCGATTTCCTGAAGCTTATAGACTGACCTGGCAGGCCATTTTTCATCCCTGGCCCGGCGGGTATAATGGTCCTCCCACTTTTTCCCTTTCATTTTTTTTTCTTCTATCACAGATATATCCCCTTTGCAAAAAAAATGTACTATAGTAAAAAGGCATAAGGTTTAGGGTACAAGGTAAAATGCCGTTTACACAAAACCCTATACCGTGTACCGTATACCTTTCATTATACAAAACGCGGAGGACCCATAAGATATGGAAAAAGTAACAATCGACGGTGTTGAAATCCATCTGAGTAAACCTGATGAGGTGCCAATGTCCTGGGTCGGCCAGGATGAACTGGTGACTCAGGTCCTGGCAGCATGGCTGGTTATCGGCGATGAGGACCTTCCCCTGAGTCCCAGGCTGGTAGGCAAACCGGGTGTCGGGAAGACGACCCTGGCCTATCATGCGGGAAAGCACTTGAACAAACAGGTCTATCTCTTCCAGGCCACCATGGATACCAGACCTGAGGACCTGATTGTCACGCCTGTTATTTCCGATGCGGGGAAAATCAGATATATGGCCAGTTCAGTAGTCTCGGCCATGATCAAGGGAGGCGTTGCCATCATTGATGAGGGGAACAGAATGAGTGAAAAAAGCTGGGCATCACTTGCTCCGCTCCTGGACAGCAGACGATATGTTGAATCCATTGTGGCAGGCATTAAGGTCAAGGCGCATCCCGATTTTCGTCTTTGCACCACCATGAATGATGATGCCAGCACATTTGAACTCCCGGAGTACATCCATTCCAGACTTCAACCTCAGATCCACATCGATTTTCCCGAAAGAGACGAGGAACTCCTGATTTTGAAGAGCAATCTCCCATTTGCGGACGAGGAGATCCTTGAATATGTTGTTGAATTTCTGCAGACAGCCCACGATGCAGACGAACGTTATTCGGTAAGGGATGGAATTAATATTGCGCGCTATGCACTCAAAAGGCTGACCCAAGGGAATTCACGGTTACCCGGCGGGACTTGGAAAGAAAAAGTTAAAGAGAGCCTGAAACGATCCGCCTCCATGATCCTTGATGACACGGCATCAAGATTTTTCACGGAACTCATCGGTAATACAGAAAATGAAGAATAAAATTGAATGGAAGAATATCCGACTGGTTCCCATCCTCCACAACAGGCTGGAGTTTGCAGTTGAGGTAAAAAGACAGTTTGAGGAATTCAGGCCTGATATCGTGGCGGTTGAGTATCCGGACACTCTGGAAAACAAGATTCTGCAGGGTGTCGACAGGCTTCCCTTGCTATCGGTTGTGTATTACGAAGAAACCGACGGCGCATTTACTTACCTGCTCCTTGAACCCACAGACGGGCAGGTGGAGGCCATAAGACTGGCACTCTCAAAATCGATCCCCATATTTTTTATCGACCGGGATGAAGAAGGTTATCCATTCGACCTTTCCCCCATGCCTGATCCCTATTCAGTGGCAAAAATCGGCCACTTTGCATATTGCCAAGCCTACCTGCAAATTCACTCAATTACCCCTTCCCGGCAAGGGGATGTCCTCCGGGAAAAAACCATGGCATACCACCTGCAGCGTCTAAGCAGAAAGGCGGATCGAATCCTGTTCGTGGGAGGATTGGCACATACCGCCGCAGTCCTGAAACAACTCGATCAACCGCAGACACAAGTGATGGGACGAAGAAGGCGTGAAGGGGTGGGACTGACCCATCTCCACACGGAATCGAGCCGGGAAATCATGAGCGAGACACCCTATCTTGCAGCGGCCTACGAACGGGCCAGGACAGAAGAAAAACTGGAAGGACTGGACAGGCTCAAGGTCAATAACAAACTGATCAACGAGGCAAGAAGGAACCATTGGAAAAATAACAAAGACGAGCTAACACACAATCAGATTAGCGTTCTGAACAAATTTGCAAGAAACTATGCATTGCTCACAGGGCATCTTGTGCCCAGTTTTTATCAACTGGTCCTTGCTGCCAGGGGAGCCGCGGACGACAACTTTGCCTACGAATTGTGGGAAAAAGGAAGCGAGTATCCCTGGCAGACCGAAGAGCCCGGCCTGCCGGTGCTGCGTCTGACAGGAGAAGACCTTTTCCTGGACCAGAAAAGGATCAAATTCCATCGACGACTGAAGACAATGCGGAGGCGACTGGTACCGGTCCCAGTCAGAAAAAAGAAAAGGGAAAGACACGCAGGCGAATGGCGTGAAGGATTCAAAGGATACTCTATCTGCTCATATCCTCCGGAGGACGTGGTCATTGAGGGATATGGCCAATACCTGAAGAAGAGAGCTCTGGAGATCAAAGCAGAAGAAAACAGCAGGATTGCCCCTTTCACATGTTCCATGCAGGACGGCCTTGATATCAGGGAGACCATCAGGAATCTGGTACATGAAAAAATCTATGTGAAGGAGGAAAGACCTTTAAGGGGAAAGGTGGGGTCAGTGGTAGTGATCTTCTCTCCGGATTTTCCCGATAAGGATGGAAAAGAAGAATTTCCCTGGCATGTAACATGGCTTGGCGAGCATTCTCAGGAATCAGACATGGCCTTTTACAGTACACCTGCCGGAGAGGTTATGGACGGCCCCGGAATTTCAAGGTGCCAGTACGGAGGCTTCATGCTCACTTTCCCGCCCATGCGGGTCTATGATATCTGGAAAGACCCTTTTTTTGATCCGGCCCGAAACAAACCGGAAAGGCTTCTCATGGCAGCCCTGGATTATTCACTTGAAAAACACGTGGTCTATGTGGCGGCTACCCCCCCTTCAGGGTGGTGTAAAAGCCTTGCGGCCCGCCTGGGTAAAACGATCATCTACCTGCCTATCGGCACCTTTTCTCCGATCACACTCAAAAAGATAAGGCAGTTCCATGTACTGGACGGTCATCCGGTGAGGGGGTATGCCCACTCCTATATTTGATCGGGTCCACTGAAAATGGCCTCCTTCACCGTCTAATTGATACAAACCCTCCGCACTTCGGCGAGATCGGTCAACCCCTGAAAAACCTTGAGAATGCCGTCCTGTTTCAGGGTGTTCATCCCCTCTTTGACTGCCTGCTCAAAAAGCATTTCCGTGGTCTCCGCTTTTTTGATCATCCGCTTTATTTCGGGAGTACCGTCCATCAGTTCATGGATTGCAAGCCGGCCCCTGTATCCTTTTGAACATGCCTCGCACCCCTTGGTACGATAAAGGGTGAGATCTGATGTGTATTCTATTCCTGTTCTGTCAAAATGTTCTTTTCCAAAGTAATTGACAATATCATTAAATTCTTCTTCTGTGGGATGGTACTCCTGCTTGCACTTGGGGCACAATCTCCTGACCAGCCTCTGGGCCATCACGCCAAGAAAAGCGTCGGAAAAATTGAGCGCATTCAGACCCATATCCAGCAACCGGGTTACGGTTTCAGGCGCACTGTTGGTGTGAAGCGTCGAAAAGACCAAATGCCCGGTAAGTGAGGCCTCAATACCGATGGACGCGGTCTCCTCATCACGCATCTCACCTATCATGATAATATCAGGGTCCGCTCTCAGAAAGGACCGCATGATCCGCGCGAAATTGAGCCCGATTCTAGGCTTGACCTCTATCTGTCTCAGACCCAGCTGTGTGATCTCAATTGGGTCTTCGGCTGTCCAGATTTTTATTTCCGGTACATTTATGTGGCCAAGGGCTGCATGAAGTGAGGTGGTCTTTCCTGAACCGGTTGGACCAACGACCAGTACCAAACCGTAAGGCATAGATATGATCCTCTTCAAGGTCGTCAGGTTACGCTCATTCAAATCCATCTCATCAAGCTTCATGGCGCCGGCCTTGGCCAGGACTCTCATTACGGCATCCTCGTAACCCCCTGCAGAGGGAAGCGTCGCGACACGGAGCTCAAACATGGGGACCCCCTTACGTTTGAATTTTATCTTTCCGTCCTGTGGAAGTCGTCTCTCGGCAATATCAAGCCCGCTCATGATCTTGACCCTTGACAGGATGGCCTTTGCCATGGAATTCGGAACATTCATATACTCATGACAAAGCCCATCCACACGGAATCTAATGGTCAGGCTCTTTGTAATGGGTGACGGTTCTATGTGTATATCCGAAGCATTTTTCCGGTAAGCAGCTACGATAATATGATCAAGCAGCTTTACCACCTTACCGGAAGCCTCATCATAATCTGACGAATCGTCCACGAGCTCTTCCTCTTCTTCAAAAGAGATATCCGGGATCAAATCGTCAACATCTTCGACCGCGGCATTTGAAATATCCGAGTCCCGCTCAACATTCGTTGAAAAGAATCGTTTGATAAGCGCCTTAATATCCTCTTTGATCCCCACCGAGAGCACGAGCTTTTTGGTTTTCATCAAGGCCTTGATGTTGTCCGTCTTACTAAGGTCCCTGGGATCATCAACCAGTACGGAAACGCCGTCCTGATCCCAGGACAAGGGGACCCAGAATTCATGCAAAAGAAAGCTCTGTTTCAAATTGCCTATCAGCTCGACAGGCGTGACAATTTCATCACTGTAGCTTTTAAACGGACACCCGTAGAAAAGTGAAAGCGATTTTCCAAGGTCTTCCTTATCTATGTTAAATTGATCAATCAGGATAAATTCCACACTTTTGTTCACTTTCTTTGACCGTGCCAGCGCCTCCTTCAACTGTTCGGTGTTCATAATATTCTGATTGAGAAGGTAATCATATTTAGAGCCAGTTGAGAGGGTGGACATTATGAACTTGATCTTATCGTTGATCTCCTCATTGTCGGGATCGATTTCCCCTGCAGACTTATAGAGCATAAGGGCTTGCTCGTTGTGGCCTCGTTTTTCCATCTCCACACCGGACAGGCATTTCACCTCTCCTTTGTTCCGGTCGTCTAACCCTTCCTGGTCAATAACCCTGTTTAGCTCATTAACGGCCTCGGCCGGAGAATACATTTCCAGATAACATTGAACGAGCTCCGGGATGATTTCAGCAGCAGGATAGCCCAACTTAAACAGTTTCTCGTATTCAGAACAAGCCTCCGAAAAAAGACCTAATTCCTTGAATGCAAATGCACTGTCAAGGACCGCCAAAACATCGTCATCAATTGCCAAGGTTTTTTTAATATAAGAAATGTCTTCTGAAGATATCTCTTTGGACGCCTCTTTCTCCAGACGCTCACTCTTCTTTTCCAGTTGTTCCATCTTCTTTTTGAGCTCATCTTGTTTGTGCGAGTCCAGGTCCGGTCCGTCCGACAGAATCTGCTGGTAAATATCCATGGCTTCAGCAATCAATCCCATGGACTGGTAGACATCCGCCTCATTTATCTTGGCGTCTACATCCAATTTACCGTTCATTTGAATAGCATCCATTTCTTATTCCCTTCGAGCAGATGGAGGTTCACTTCTTCCTTAAAAGCACCAAAAAAAGAGGCGACTTCAAATCACCGTCAAAAGTAATTATTCCGCCCCTGTCTTGGAAATTTACTTTTCAGCCCCTAAAGAATAAAATCAAAAAAACTTTCCATGTTTTTCAAATCTTGATTCCCAGAGTCCTGAATAATTTCAATGATACTAATTAGTTCAATACATTAGCAGCAATCATGCCAAAAAAGAGCCCTGTAAATTTTTTAAACAATATCAAATGGTTGCAAAAATTCCATCCAGGCGCTTAGGTGAAATGGAAGGGGGAATGGGATTCTGAGGCCGTCACAGTGTCAAACTTTTGACCCATGATGAAGCAGTCCTGACTATTTTGTGACTGATATTTGATAGGCTTGCATAAGTGAATGCGTTAATGGAGTATTGGAGTGTTGGAGTGTTGGAGTACTGGAAAAAAAGAAGAGGGGGATATGATTAAAGCGGATCAGACAAAAGTTGTATATTTGCCTGAAAACAAGTGTGAGTTAAAAACCCGTGACCTCATGTCCATCCAGAAATGAGATCGTTTTCGCTGGAACAAGTCCGTTTCCGGGCACGTTAACGGAGATTGTCCCTCATGCGGTTGATGGCCTCAGTCAGTGCACTGATCTCACCTCCTGTCTTGATTTCAATGACCGCATCTGTCTCGCCGGCACTGATACGATCGACAATGTGGGTCAGGGATTTGATTCTTCCTGCCAACCTGCTGCCATAAAGAGCTGCGATTAAACCAATGAGGACGACCAGGCCGCACAATATGGAAAGTACGATATTTTTTGTTTCTTCGACAGACACCCCGGAATATGTCTGGATTATTTGATCAATCTGAGACGTGATGTTTGTTAACTGGCTAAAATAAATGTAACCGGCAGCAGCAACGATAATAAGCGGTAAAAATACAATAAGGGCCACCTTGCTCCCAACACCAAGCCCTTTCCCCACGGAATAAGTAACACTTTGAGGGACTGATTTTTCCTCTTCTTCAGCTCCAGATGCCGGGGCGCTGATTTGTGCTTCGGCCACCGACCCTTTTTCGGCAGTGGGGCTTACGACTTTTTTTCTTTCCGCGGCAGCTTTCCCTGTTAGCCGTTCTTTCAGTTTTTTGAATTTGCTTACTTCAGCAATAAGCAGCTTTTTTCTTTCTGTCTCTGTTATACCCTCTGTCAAGAGTACTTTTTCCAGCCCGGCATATGCCGAATTCAACAACTTCACAACATCCGGATCAGCGCTTGCTTTTTTGGCCTTGATGTATTTCCCGACTGAACCCAGGAGTTGAAGAAACATCAGAATGATCTTGTCATCCTTGTACGCCTCTTTTAATCCATCCACCTGCCCCAAAAACTGGGTCATTATCTCATCGGTAATTTCCCAATCAATGGACAGAACGGTTGACTTCAGTTCCTTGAGAGGAGAGTCTTCAACATCACCACCGTCTCTTTCGAGCGCAATTGGACCTTCGATATCACCGCTGTCTTCCTCAAAGTCAGATGATTCATCACTATCCCCGAACAGGTCGTCCAAGCGTTTCTCAACTTCTTCGACTATGCTAACATCAGTCTTATCAACCAATTGATATCTCCTATTTAAGGTCGTTTTCCAAAGAAGTAATCGTCAATGCTGTGATTTTTTTAAAGGTGGATATCACATTCGTTCCCACTAAAGCGCTGGCCGCAAAATAAGGCGCCTTTAATTCACGGTTAAGGTCTTGTTCAAGTGTCTCAATAGGTAAAACCGGTATGCCCTGCTCTTCCAGATCCCTTTTGTTATACTGGAGAACGAGGGGCAGTTTAAACATATCTTTATTATAAATCGCCAGATTTTCTTTGAGATTTTCAAGGGAAAGGATCGTTTTCTCCCTTCGGACAGCCGCGGAGTCTGCTACAAAAACAGCCCCGTCAATCCCCCTCAGAACCAGTTTTCTGGTGGCATTATATTTTACCTGCCCCGGTACGGTATACAGCTGTATTTTTATGTCATAGCCTTTTATTTTCCCCATCTCAAAAGGGAAAAAATCAAAAAACAGTGTCCGGTCCCCGTGGGTCTTGATGGCCACCATCTCCGTTTTGATTCTACGGCTCAATTTCTTATATATATATTCCAGATTGGTTGTCTTTCCCCCTCTTCCAGGACCATAATAGACTATTTTTACCTGGACCTCTTTCTTTTTCAGATTTATGAATGCCAAAAAGTGATACCTCGCAAAGAATGATTGTTCAGCTGTCCTAGAGTTCAGTGGGAGTCTGGAGGAAGAATAACTCTACCCAGACTGTCAGGTCGCCAAAATCTCCGAGATCTTTCCGATCGCCTTAGCCACCTTCAGCCTCAAAAGACCTAAAGATACCTCGTTGTCGAATACGCAAAGGAGTAAAAACTCATCCGCTACCCGGCTGTAGTGGATGTTCTCTTTTTCCCCTTTATTAAAAAGCAAAGAGAACTCTTCCTCTCCAACGATTTTGGCCATGGCGTTTACTGCCCCGAAGTTAGCTGCGGACAGCGCTGCCAAAGCTGGAATATCGTGTTTCGTTTCGCCACTTTCGTGCTCAGCGATGATATTCCCAGCCATATCGATCAGGATAACACAATGGATCCCCGCTTCAGGAAGATAATCCTGCAAGATCTCCTCAATACCGTCAAGATGTGTTTGCTCAAGTGTTAATGTCAATTACTTTCCCCTGTAAATAGGTTATATTGGTATGGATACATTTCGGTCATCAGCCATAATTTGTATACTGAGAATTTGCTATTCGGTCAAGTAAGAAAGAATTCAAAATAAATTTTAAAAATAGTAGGATAACATAGATGTTTTGATCTTGATAGTCAAATTCAAATATTAGAGGCGGTTTCAGAACGGTCAATTTTGTTCAAGTTCAAACCTCAGGCCCCACTCTCACCGAGCCGTGGGTTCTACCCTCTCCCCGATTTGTGAGCTCTAAGGGTTCGCGTAAAAATAAATTCACATTTTTGGCGCTCAGATTTAGGTTAGGTTTGGTAGATAGTTAAGAGCAAAAGACGCAGTAATAGTGGACTATTTCAAGACTTATGATTTAACCTGGCGCAGAGATCAGGCAAAAATGGACGATTTGAAACTGCCTCCTTATTTTCTATTTTAAACCACAGTCAGCTCACAATCGTGATTAAGTCACAGGTGGAATTACACCGGCCAT